>NZ_JBIDDG010000032.1:0-71385 GCF_043205005.1 Micromonospora sp. NPDC047620
GGTGACTCGATGCTGGCGGTGACGCTGGTCGGGACGTTGCGTGCGGCCGGCTATCCGACGAGTGTGCGGGACGTGTTCGCGCACCGTACGGTCCGCGGCCTGGCCGCGGCTCTCGGCGGCGCCGACGCGGTCGAGGCGTTCACCCCGGTGGCCCCGTTCGCCCTGATCAGCGAGGCCGACCGGGCCGCCCTGCCGGCGGGCCTCACCGACGCCTACCCCGCGTCGCAGACCCAGCTCGGCATGCTGGTCGAGCTGGCCACCAGCGGGGACCGGGCGGCCTACCACAGCGTCATCGCCCACCGGGTCAGCGACGGACGGCCGTTCTCGGCCGAGGCGCTGCGGGCCGCCGTCGCCACGATCGTCGCCCGGCACGAGATCCTGCGTACCTCGTTCGACCTCACCGGCTACTCGGTGCCGATGCAGCTCGTGCACGCCGAGGTGACCCCGCAGGTGACCGTGGTGGACGGCCGGGACGTGCCGGCGGAACAGCAGGTGCGGCTCTTCGAGGAGTTCGTCGCGGCCGAGCGGGCCAACCGCTTCGACCTGGCCGCCGCGCCGCTGCTGCGGGTCGCCGCGCACCGGGACACCGACGAGACCTGGTGGCTGAGCTTCACCATCTGTCACGCGGTCACCGAGGGCTGGAGCACCGCGCAGCTGCGCGCCGAACTGCTCGCCGTCTACGCCGAGCTGGCCGACGGGCGGACCCCGGGCGAGGTCGAGCGTCCGCCGGTGCGGTACGCCGACTTCATCGCCGCCGAGCTGGCCTCGCTCGCCTCCGCCGAGGACCGGGACTACTGGCGGTCGGCGGTGGACGGGCGCAGTCCGTTCGCCCTGCCGGCCGGCTGGGGTGAGCCCGGCGACCCGAAGGCGACCTCGACCACCGTCGAGTTCGCCGACCTGGACGAGGCCATGGCGCGGTTCGCCTCCGACACCGGCGTGTCGGTCAAGGCGGTGCTGCACGCCGCGCACCTGAAGGTGCTCAGCCAGCTCACCACCGAGGAGAGCTTCTACACCGGCCTGGTCTGCGACGCCCGGCCCGAGCTGCTCGGCGCCGAGCGGGTGCAGGGCATGTACCTCAACACCCTCCCGTTCGGCTACCAGCGCACCGCCCGGACCTGGCGCGACCTGGTGACCGCGGTCTTCGACCGGGAGGTCGAGCTCTGGCCGCACCGGCGGTTCCCGCTGGCGGAGATCCAGCGCGGCAGCGGGCAGCGGCTGCTGCGGGTGCTCTTCAACTACCAGGACTTCACCCGGGCAGCGGAGGGCGTGGCCGCGACGGGCAGCGAGCCGGTCGTCGTCGGCAGCGCCGGCGACGGCGCGACCGAGTTCGAGCTGTCGGTCTTCGCGCACCGGGGCAGCTACGAGCTCTCCAGCCGCAGCACCGTGCTCTCCCAGGCCAACCTGGACCGGCTGGCCGGCATGTACCGGGCGGTGCTGACGGCGATGGTCGGCGACCCGGCCGGCGACGCGCAGGCGGTCTGCCTGCCCGGCGGCGAGCGGGAACGGCTGCTCGGCGTGGTCGACACCGGCGTCGAGGAACCGGTGACCGGCACCGTGGCCGAGCGGTTCCAGGCCCGGGTGGCCGCGGCACCCGACGCGGTGGCGGTGGTCGCCGGCTCCACCAGGTCGACGTACGCGCAGGTCAACGCGCGGGCCAACCGGCTCGCCGGGCACCTGCGGGCGGCCGGTGGCGGCCGGGGCACGGTGGTCGGTGTCTGCCTGGACCGGGGACCGGACCTGGTTCCGACCCTGCTCGGCGTCCTCAAGGCCGGCGCGGCGTACCTGCCGCTGGACCCGGCGCAGCCGGCCGAGCGGATCGCGTACCTGCTCGCCGACTCGGGCGCCCGGGTGGTGGTCGCCACCAGCGACCACGCCGGCGCGCTGGCCGGCTTCGACGGGGACCTGGTGCTGCTCGACCACACCGACCTCGGCGGCTACCCGGAGACCGACCCGGTCCCGGTGAACGACGCCGACGACCCGGTCTACGTCATCTACACCTCCGGCTCGACCGGCCGCCCGAAGGGTGTCTGTGTCAGCCACGCCAACGTGCTGCGGCTGCTCGACAGCGCCCAGGAGCACTACGCCACCGACGAGACCGACGCCGTCGCGCTGTTCCACTCGTACGCCTTCGACGTCTCGGTCTGGGAGCTGTGGGGCGCGCTGCTGCACGGCAGCCGGCTGGTGGTGGTGCCCCGCGAGGTGGCCCGGGTGCCAGAAGACCTGCTCGACCTGCTGGTCGAGCAGGAAGTGACCCTGCTGGCCCAGACCCCGACGGCGTTCCGCGGCCTGGTCCGACTCGCCGCCGACGGCGACCCGCGGCTGCGGCGGCTGGCGCTGCGTGCGGTGGTCCTGGCCGGCGAACGGCTCGACTTCGCCGAGCTCACCCCGTGGGTCGACCGGCTGGGGCTGGCCCGGATCGCCCTGGTCAACATGTACGGGATCACCGAGACCACGGTCTACTCCACCTACCACCGCATCACCCGGGCCGACCTGGCCCCGGGCGTGGGCAGCCGGATCGGCCGCCCGCTGCCCGGCCTGCGGATGTACGTGCTCGACCAGCACGGACACCCGGCGCCGCTCGGCGTGCCCGGCGAGATCCACCTGGCCGGGCACGGCGTCGCCCGGGGCTACCTGAACCAGCCGGCGCTGACCGCCCAGCGGTTCCTGCCCGACCCGTACGGCCCCGCGGGCACCCGGATGTACCGCACGGGCGACCTGGGGACGCGGCTGCCCGACGGCAGCGTGGAGTTCCTCGGCCGCCTCGACGACCAGGTGAAGCTGCGCGGCTACCGGATCGAGCTGGGCGAGGTGGAGTCGGCGCTGGCCGCGCTGCCGCGGGTCGCCGAGGCGGTGGTCGTGTTGCGCGAGGACACCCCGGGCGACCCACGACTGGTCGGCTACCTGGTCGGCGCGCCCGGACAGCGGCCGACGGCCGCTGAGCTGCGCCCCGCGCTGGCCCGGACGCTGCCGGAGTACATGATTCCGTCGGCCTTCGTGACGCTGGACCAGCTGCCCCGCAACAACAGCGGCAAGCTGGACCGGCGGGCGCTGCCCGCGCCGGAGGCCGGCGGTCCCGGCGGTGGGCGGGACGCGGTCGGTCCGCGTACCGAGCTGGAGGCACGGGTCGCCGGGATCTGGGCGCAGGTGCTGGGCCTGCCGGCGGTGGGCGTCGAGGACAGCTTCTTCGAGCTGGGCGGGCACTCGATCAAGGCGCTGGTGCTGGCCAGCACGCTGCGGGCGGCCGGCTTGGACGTGTCGGTCGCGGACGTCATCGACCTGCAGACCGTCGCCCGGCTCTGCGCCGCGCTGGCCGAGCGCACCGGGCCGGTGCACGTCGAGCGCCCCGTCCGGCCCTTCGAGCTGGTCTCCCCGCCGGACCGCGCCCTGCTGCCGGCCGGCCTCGCCGACGCGTACCCGCTGTCCCAGGTGCAGCTCGGCATGCTGCTCGAGATGCTGGCCGACAACGGCTGGAACCACTACCACAACGTGGCATCCTTCCTCGTCCGCGAGGACGACCCGGTGGACCTGCCGACGCTGCGCGACGCGGTGGAGCAGGTGGTGAACCGGCACGAGGTGCTGCGCTCCTCGGTGGAGCCGACCGGATACTCGGTGCCGATGCAGCTGGTGCACCCCGCCGTGCGGGTGCCGGTGGCACTGCGCGACCTGCGCGGGCTCGGCGAGGACGACCGGCAGGCCGAGCTGCGCCGGCTGGTCGCGGTGGAGTACGGGTCGCCGTTCGACGTCGGGCGGGCGCCGATGTTGCGGTTCGTCGCGTGCCAGGAGACCGACCGGAGCTGGCGGCTGATGCTGACGATCTGCCACGTGATCGTCGAGGGCTGGAGCCTGCACGCGCTGGTGGTGGAGATCCTGGACCGCTACCGGACGCTGCGCGCCGGTGGCCGGCCGGAGCCGGAGCCGCTGCCGGAGGTGCGGTTCGCCGACTTCGTCGCCGCGGAACGCCGGGCCCTGGAGTCCCCGGTGGACCGGCGGCACTGGCAGGACCTGGTGGATCGGTACGCCAAGTTCACCTTCCCCGCCGCGTGGCGGCCCGCGTTGCCGCCGCAGGCGCGTACCGCCCACACCGTGCGGGTGCCGTTCCACGACCTGGAGCCGGGCCTGCGCGCGCTGGCCTCCGCCGCGCGGGTCTCGCTCAAGGCGGTGCTGCACGCGGCGCACCTGACGGTGCTCGGCCAGCTCACCGACGAGCCGCGGTTCTACAGCGGTCTGGTCTGCCACACCAGGCCGGACATGGCGGGCAGCGAGCGGGTCTACGCCATGTCGCTGAACACGCTGCCGTTCCCGCACGACCGCGACGCCACCAGCTGGATCGAGCTGGTACGCCGCACGCACGCCCGGGAGGTGGAGATGTGGCCGCACCGGCGGTACCCGGCGCCGGCGATCCGGCCGGCAGTCGCCGGCGCCCGCCTGGTCGATGTCTACTTCAGCTACCTCGACTTCGAGGAGGTGGTCGGCGAACGCGTCGAGGCCGGCCCCCGGTACGCCGCCGCCAGCTCGGAGTTCGCACTGGCAGTCTCCGCGGTCGCCGGGCACCTCGCCCTCAGCAGCGACAGCGACCACCTGGACCGGGCCGAGGTCGAACGGATGGCCGCGATGTACCGGCTCGTCCTGACGGCCATGGTGGCCGACCCGGACGGCGACCCCCGCGCGGTCCGGCTGCCCGAGCGGGAACGGCACGACGTGCTGGTGGGCTGGGCCGAGGCGGCCGACGAGGACGCGCCGGAGCGGCCGGGGCTGGTGCCCGACCTGATCCAGGCGCGGGCCGCCGCCGCGGGCGACACGGAGGCGGTCGGTGGGCTGAGCCACGCCGGGCTCGACGCGGCGGCGAACCGGCTCGGCTGGCACCTGCGGGAGCGGGGCGTCGGGCCGGAGCGGGTGGTCGGGGTGCTGCTCGACCGGGGCGTCGACCTCGTCACCACGCTGCTCGGCATCTGGAAGGCGGGCGGGGCGTACCTGCCGCTCGACCCGTCCTATCCGGCCGCCCGGATCGCGTCCATGCTGGCCGACGCCGGCGTCACCGTGGTGGTCACCAGCACCGGCTACGCCGACCGGTTCCCCGACGTGGAGCGGGTGCTGGTCGACGCCGACGCGGAGCGGATCGCCGCCCACCCCGACGAGCGGCCCCCCGGCCGGACCGACCCGGACCAGCTCGCGTACGTGATCTTCACGTCCGGATCGACCGGACGGCCCAACGGCGTGCAGGTCAGCCACCGCAGCCTGGCCGGCTACCTCGACTGGGCGGTCCGCGAACTCGTCGCCGACCGGCCGGGCGGCGCGCCGCTGTTCTCCTCGGTCGCCTTCGACATGGTGGTGACCACCATCTGGGCGCCGCTGGTCGCCGGAGAGCGGCTGTGGCTGCTGCCGGCCGACGCCGGGCTGGACGAGCTCGGCCCGCGGCTGGCCGAGGCCGGGCCGTTCAGTTTCGTCAAGCTCACCCCGAGCCACCTGGACCTGCTCGCCGGGCAACTGACGCCCGAGCAGGCGGCGGCGCTGACCCCGGTGCTGGTGCTCGGCGGCGAGACGCTCACCCGGCGCACCTGCGAGCGCTGGCAGGCGCTGGCGCCGCGGACCGTGCTGCTCAACGAGTACGGGCCGACCGAGGCGACCGTGGCGGTCAGCCGGCACCCGGTCACCGGGGCGCTGCCCGGGGACGTGGCGCCGGTCGGCCGGCCGCTCGGCGGGATGCGCACCTACGTGCTGGACGCGCGGCTGCACCCCGTGCCGGTCGGCGCGGTCGGCGAGGTCTACCTCGGCGGGCCGGGCCTGGCCCGGGGGTACGCCGGCCGGCCCGACCTGACCGCCGACCGGTTCGTGCCCGACCCGTACGGGCCGGCGGGTTCCCGGCTGTACCGCACCGGCGACCGCGGTCGCTGGCTGCCGGACGGGCAGCTCGACCTGCTCGGCCGGGTCGACGACCAGGTGAAGATCCGTGGGCACCGGGTGGAGCCGGGCGAGATCCGCGCGGTGCTCGTCGCGCACCCCGCCGTCCGCGACGCGGTGGTGACCGCCCGACCGGCCCCCGGCGGCGGGAACCAACTGGTCGCGTACCACGTGGGCGGCGCGGACGACCTGGCCGGGCACTGTGCCCGGCGGCTGCCCGCCGCGCTGGTCCCGGCGGCCTTCGTCCCGGTCGACGCCATCCCGCTGAACGCCAACGGCAAGGTGGACCTGCGGGCGCTGCCGGCCGTGCCGCTGCGCGCCTCGGCGGACCACGTCCCGCCGCAGGGCCCGACCGAGCAGGCCCTCGCCGGGATCTGGGCCGACGTGCTCGGCGTCGAGGGGATCGGCCGGCACGACCGGTTCTTCGCCCTCGGCGGGCACTCCCTGCTGGTGGTGCCCGTGGTCACCGCCGCCCGGCAGGCCGGCATCCCGCTGACCCTGCAACAGGCCATGCTGGACCGGCCGTTGGCCGACCTGGCCGCCGCCCTGCCGGCGGACCGGCCGTCGGCCCGCGCCCGCGCGGTGGCGCCGCCGCTGGCGCCGGCGCTCGCCCGGCACCGGGTGCCCGGCGCGTCGCTGGCCCTGCTCGCCGACGGCGAGCTGGTCGAGGCGCGGGCGTACGGGCTCCGGGCCGACGGCGGCGAGGCGGTGACGCCGGAGACGGTGTTCCAGGTCGGCTCGGTCAGCAAGCACGTCACGGCGGTGGGCGTCCTGGTGCTGGTGCGCCAGGGGCACCTCGACCTCGACACCGACGTGAACGGCTACCTGAAGTCCTGGCAGGTGCCCGGCGACCGGCCGGTGACCCTGCGGCACCTGCTCGGGCACAGCGCCGGGCTGAGCCCGACCGGCAGCACCGGTCATCCGCGCGGCGGCCCGGTGCCCACCCCGCTGGATCTGCTGCGGGGCGAGGCCGGCGCCACCCACCCGCCGGTGCGGGTGACCCGGGAGCCGGGCACGGCCGCCGAGGAACGCAACAGCCACTACGTGGTCGTCCAGCAGCTCCTCGAGGACGTGACCGGCACCCCGTTCGCCGCGCTCCTGGCGGAACTGGTCCTCGACCCGCTGGGCATGACCGGCAGCGGGTTCGACCAGGACTTCCCGCTGCGCTGCGGGCGGCCCGTGGCGCTCGGCCACGACCGGTCGGGCCAGCCGGTCGACGGCGGCTGGCAGGTGCGGGCCGACCCGGCCGCGGCCGGGCTCTGGACCACCGCGACCGACCTCGCCCGGCTCCAGCGGGAGCTGCACCTCGCCCACCGCGGCGGCCGAGCCGTCCTGCTGGATCCCGGACTGACCCGCGAGATGACCGCCCCCGGCGTGGGCGGGGTGTGGGGGCTCGGCTGCGCGGTCGACCACCTCGACGCCGCCGAGGTGGAAATCACCCACCGGGGCACGTCGACCGGGTACCGGGCGATCACCGTCGGCCGGATGCACGCCGGCAGCGGAGTCGTGCTGTTGACCAACGGCGACGCGGGCGACGAGGTCATCGCCCGGCTCGCCGACACCACCGAGGGATCGGAGACCCAGTGAGCACGATGACCGCACCGACCGGCGCCGGCCGTGGCGCGGAACCGCCGGCCGGACGACGCAGCCGGCACCTGGTGTCGATCAGCGACCTGTCCGACGAGGACCTGTACTCGGTCGTCGCCCGGGGAGCGAGGTTCGCCGCCGGGGAGTGCGACGCCCCGCTCGCCGGGCGGGTGGTCGGGGCGTACTTCCTCAAGACCTCGACCCGGACCCGGACCGCCTTCACCGCGGCGGCCCTGCGGCTCGGCGCGGGCGTGATCCAGTACGGGCCCCAGGACCTGCAGACGAACACCGGAGAGACCAGCGCGGACACCGGCCGGGTGCTGTCGACCATGCTCGACGTGCTGGTGGCGCGTACCGCCGGCGACCCGGCCGAGTTGCGCGCCTGGGCAGCCCAGGACCGGATGTCGGTGGTCAACGCGATGAGCGCCGAGGAGCATCCCACCCAGGCGCTGACGGACCTGACCACGCTGCTGCGGCAGTTCGGCCGGATCGAGCGGCTGCGCCTGCTCTACGTGGGGGAGGCCAACAACACGGCCACCGCGCTCGCCCTGGCGATCACCCGGTTCCCGGGGGTGGAGCTGGAACTGCGCACCCCGCCCGGGTACGCCCTGCCGGCGCAGGTCCTGGACACCGCGACCCGGCAGGCTCGGGCCTGCGGGGCGAGCATCGTCGAGCGGCACCACATGTCCGACCTGCCCGGTGACCTCGACGCCATCTACACCACCCGCTGGCAGACCACCGGCACCAGCAAGCCGGACCCGCACTGGCGCCGGGTCTTCGCCCCGTTCCGGGTGGAGCAGGACCTCTGGCGGCGCAGCCCGAACGCGGTCTTCCTGCACGACCTGCCGGCGCACCGCGGCGAGGAGGTGACCGCCGAGGTGCTTGACGGGCCCGCCAGCATCGCCTTCCAGCAGGCGGAGAACAAGCTCTACAGCGCGATGGCGGTGCTCGACTGGTGCCAGGCCCCGGCGGGCGGGCCGGCACGGTGACGGCGCCCGAGAAGCCGGGCGCCGCCGCCGGCCGGCAGCGCGCGTCGCTGACCGGCAACCGGGACTTCCTGCTGCTCTGGGTCGGCTCGGGGGTCTCCGCGCTCGGCTCCCGGGCCACCTCGATCGGCTACACCCTGCTGGTCTTCTGGTCGACCGGGTCGGCCACCGCGGCCAGCCTGGTCACCTTCGCCGCGCTGCTGCCGAACCTGGTCGCCCAACTGCCGGCCGGCGCGCTGGTCGACCGGTGGAACCGGCGTACGACGATGCTGGTCTGCACCACCGGCCGGGTCGTCGGGGCCGGCAGCGTGGCGGCGGCGGTGCTGCTCGACGCGGTGTGGCTGCCACACCTGATGGTGGTCGCGTTCGTCGAGGCCACCCTCGGCATCTGCTACACGCTGGCGGAACGGGCGGCGGTGTGCAGCGTGGTGCCGACCGACCGGCTCGGCGCGGCGATGGCGGCCAACGAGTCGCGGGCCAACGCGGCCAGCATCCTCGGTCAACCGACCGGCACCCTGCTCTACTCCGCGGCCCGGTTCGCGCCGTTCCTCTTCGCCACCGTGGCGCACCTGGTATCGCTGGTCACCCTGCTGTTCGTCCGGCGGGACCTGCGGGCGCCCCGGTCGGCGGCGGACCGCGCGGGCGGGCTGCTGGCGCAGATCAGGGAGGGCTTCGACTTCGTCTGGGGCAAGGTCTACCTGCGCCGGGCGCTGTGCCTCTTCGCGGCCAGCAACATCCTGTTCCAGGTCCTCGGCCTCGGCCTGGTGGTGCTGGTCAAGGAGCGCGGCGGCGCGCCTTCCACGGTCGGCCTGCTGCTGGTGGTCAACAGCGTCTTCGGCATGGTGGGCGCGATGACCAGCAACGCGTACCTGCGCCGCTGGGGCATCCGGCGGATGATGATCGGCATCAACGTGGCCTGGGCGGTGCTGATGCCGCTGCTGGTGGTGGCGCCCGGACTGGTCGCGGTCAGCGCGATCCTCGCCCTGGTCAACTACGGGGCCGGGGTCGGCAACGTGGCCGGGATGCTCTACCTGGTCAAGACGGCCCCCGACGAGCTGCGCGGCCGCGCCGGCTCGATCTTCACGCTGCTCGCCTCGGGCGCCAACTCCGCCGGCGCGCTGCTCGCGGGCTTCCTGTTGGACGCCGTACGCATCGAGGTGGCGCTGGCGGTCGTCGGCGCGTCGATGGTGGTGATCGCGGTGTTCGCGGTGCTCGCCTTCGGCACCCGGGCCGCCGCCGAGGCGGAACGGGCCGAGGCAGCGGCCGAGCGGGCGGAAGCGGAACGGGCCGAGGCGGACCGCGCCGCGGCCAGCGGGGCCGAGCCGGTGCGGGCGGCGGCCGGGCCGGCCGGGACCGGCCCGCGCGTGGCCGGCTGACCCCGCGATATCGAGGAAATATGGCTGCCGCCGCCAAGCTCGCGGCAGTGGACCGACCTTCGCGTGGAGGAGACCTTCCGATGACCGAGCACGGCACCTGGCAGCCGTACGAGATCACGCCCACCAGCGCCGGCTGCGCGCCCACCGTCGACGGGCTGGTCGGCCAGCTGCGCGAGCTGGACCTGACGGCGCTGCTCACCGCCGAGAAGGCGCTGGTGTTCCGGGGCTTCGACGTCGAGCCGGGCACCCTGGACCAGGTGATGGACCTGCTGCTGCCGAACCGGCTGGCCTACGTGCACGGCAACTCGCCCCGGACCAAGGTCGGCCGCAACGTCTACACCTCGACGGAGTACCCCGCGCAGTACACCATCTCCATGCACAACGAGCTGTCGTACGCCGCGCACTGGCCGGCCCGGCTGCTCTTCTACTGTGAGATCGCCGCCCGCACCGGCGGCGCCACCCCGGTGGTCGACGCCCGGCTCTGGCTGGAATCCCTCGACCCGGAGGTCCGCGCCGCCTTCTCCGGCGGGGTGTGCTACCAGCAGAACCTGCACGACGGCCTGGGGCTGGGCAAGAGCTGGCAGCAGACCTTCGAGACCGACGACCGCGCGGTGGTCGAGGAGTTCCTCGCCGGAACCGGGGCGACCTGGAAGTGGACCGCCGACGGCCTGCGGGTCAGCCAGGTGCGCCCGGCGACCACGCGGCACCCGGTGACCGGGGTGGAGGTCTGGTTCAACCAGACCGACCAGTGGCACCCGGCGGGCCTGGACGACGAGGTGGCCCGGGTGATGACCCAGGTGATGACGCAGGACGAGCTGCCCCAGTCGGTCACCTTCGCCGACGGCAGCCCGATCCCGGAGGAATACGTGTTCCAGATCCGCGACCGCGGGCTGGACGCCGCGATCGACGTCGACTGGCGGGTCGGCGACCTGCTGCTGATCGACAACGTGCTGGTGGCGCACGGCCGGCGGCCCTACACCGGGGACCGCCGCATCCTGGTGGCGATGTCGGACTGACCGGCCGGCACGGCCTGTCCGCGCGGCGTGGTCACCGCCCGGACAGGCCGGCGCGGGTCGAGCCGGCCTTCGGCCCGGGGAGAGGGGTGTACGGATGGACGAGGCCGGTGGGCGCGGCCGGTGGCTGCGGGTCTTCCGCCGGGTCGAGCAGTCCGACCTGCGGCTGGTCTGCTTCCCGCACGCCGGGGGGAACGCGAACGTGTTCCAGCCCTGGGCGCGGCTGCTGGACGGCGCCACCGACCTGCTGGCGGTCTGCTACCCGGGCCGGCAGGACCGGCTGCTGGAGCCGTGCGTCGACGACATGGACGTGCTCGCCGACCGGATCATCGAGGTGCTCCTGCCGTACCTGGACCGGCCGCTGGCGTTCTTCGGTCACAGCATGGGCGCGTCGGTGGCGTACGAGGTCACCTGGCGGCTGGAGTCCCGCCACGGCTTCGCCCCGAGCATGCTGTTCGTCTCGGGCCACGGCGCGCCGCACGTCAGCCGGGTCGAGCTGGACCCGGACCTGGCCGACGACGAGTACCTGCTGGGCCGGATCGGCGCACTCGGCGAGGTCGACCCGGTGCTGCTGCGGTCACCGAAGCTGCGCGAGCTGATCATGCCCGCGCTCCGGGCGGACCTGCGGATGCTCTACCGATACCTGCCCCGGGAACCGGAGAAGGTGCGTACCCCGATCACCGCCTACCTGGGCACCGACGACCCGACCTGCACCACCGCGACGGTGGACGCCTGGGCCGAGCTGACCACCGGCGGTTTCGCGCTGGAGACCTTCCCCGGTGACCACTTCTACCTGGTGCCGGAGCAGGAACGCCTGCTCGCCGCGGTGACCGCGCGGCTGCGCTGACGGTCCGCCCCCCGCCGGATCCCGGCCCGATCCACGACGCCCTCACCTCCGCCGGCGCACTCAGCGCAAGCTCAGAGTCACGCTGTGGTCCTGCCGCCTTCTAGCGTTAGGGGACACCTTCCGGTGTGGAGTCTGGAGGATCCATGGCAACCGCTGCGAGCAACGCGTCGCCCGGCCTGGTGGCGTCACTCAACGGCAGGTTCCACCGCACGGCGCTCACCCTGTACATGGCGGTGGTCGTCGCGCACTGGGCGGAGCACCTGGTGCAGGCGTACCAGATCTGGGTGCTCGGCTGGCCGCGGCCGGAGGCGCGCGGCGTGCTGGGGATGCCGTTCCCCTGGCTGGTCAGTTCCGAGTGGATGCACTACGGCTACGCCATCGTGATGCTGATCGGCCTGTTCCTGTTGCGGTCCGGGTTCACCGGCCGCTCCCGGGCCTGGTGGATGGTGGCCCTGGCCCTGCAGTTCTGGCACCACATCGAGCACGCGCTGCTGCTCGTGCAGGCCCACAGCGCCTTCCGGCTGCCGGGCGCGGCCGAGCCGACGAGCCTGCTCCAGCTGATCGTGCCCCGGGTGGAGCTGCATCTGTTCTACAACTCGGTGGTCTTCCTCCCGATGCTGATCGCCATGTACCTGCACCTGCGCCCGAACGCCGCGGAGCGGGCCGCCGCGACGTGCTCCTGCGTGCACCGGGCCGGTGCGCCGACGTGGCGCCAGCCCGTGGCGGCCACCGACTGACCCGGCCGTCATGTCGAGCACGCGACGGATCTACGCCGGCGCCGCCCTCACCGTGGCGGCGCTGGTGGCCGTTCTCGCCCTCGCCGGCCGGATCGACTCGCCGTCCGCCGCCGCGTCGAAGGTCGAGGTGGTCTCGCTCGAGCCGGCCGACGGCGCCGTCCTGTCGGGCGCGCCGACCGCGGTACGGATCCGGGTCGACGGCCGGCCGGACCTCGCCGGATCCCACATCTCCGTCTACGCCGCGGACCGGTCCCTGCTCAACCAGGGGGCGCTGATGGCCGCCGGCCGCGACGGCCTGACCCAGGCGGTGCGGGTCACCGGGTCCGGTGAGGTCGCCGTCGCGTACCACGTGGTCACCGACGACGGTCGGGACGCCTCCGGCATCGCCCGGTTCACGGTGGGCGCGGCGGGCGGGGCGGCGGCCCCGCAGCCGGAGCCCCCGGTGCCGGCCCACGCCCACGGGGTCGACCCGGTCGGCGCCGCCCTGCTCGCCGTCGACGGCCTCGCGCTCCTCGCCGTGCTCGTGCTGCTCGCCCGGCGCCGCTCCCGCGTCGACCGCGACACCGCCTGATCCCGCGACCCGTTCCAACCTGCCCGCCCGCCCGGTGCACCCGCTCGGGCCGGGCGGGTGCTTGTCGTGCGGGGGTAGCGCCTCGTCGACCACCATGCGGTCGTGCCGCCTCCGCGTGCCCCGATCGGGTGGTGTGCGCACGGCGCGCCCCCTCCGGGGGGCACAAATCGGACGTTAGGTAAGTCATGGCTGCTAAAGTCCTCGGCGTGCGGGCCGGACGGCTCCGCTGGCACCACGCACCAGCAGGAAGGCCAGGTGGCATGAACAAGACGTCCGACGTCGTCAGGGACACCGAGCGCGAGCTGCGCGATCACCCCAGCGGCATGAACGCCCTGGTGGTCCGGCGCAGCTACGACGCCTCACCGGAGGAGCTGTGGGACGCCATCACCGATCCCGAGCGCCTGGTGCGCTGGTTCCTGCCGATCTCCGGTGACCTGCGGGTCGGCGGGCGCTACCAACTGGAGGGCAACGCCAGCGGCGAGATCCTGCGGTGCGAGCGGCCGAACACGATCGGCCTGACCTGGGAGTCGGCTGACGGCAGCAGCGAGGTCGAGCTGCGGCTCACGCCGGCGGGGGACGCCACCGTCCTGGAGTTGGAGCACGCGCCGGTGCCGGCCGAGATCATCCCCAACGCGGCGCCGGGGGCGTGGGGCATCGGCGCCGGCTGGGAGATGAGCCTGGTCGCGCTGGACGACTACCTCGCCGGCACGCTGCCCGAGGGCCGCGCGGTCGACTGGATCGCCACGGCGGGTCCCGAGGATATGGCGGCCGCGTCCGAGTCGGCCGAGCGGATCAGCCAGGCGTGGACGACGGTGATCGCCCAGCGACGCTGACCGGGCGCGGTCCCGCCCCGGGCCGCGGGTGCTCACCAGGCGACCGGCAGCGCGTACAGGCCGAAGATGTTGCCCTCCTCCTTGAGCGGCAGGTCGTCCACGTCCACGGTCAGCCGCAGCCCGGGCAGCCGTCGGACCAGCCGGCTCAGCGCGACGTCCAGTTCCAGCCGGGCCAGGTGCTGGCCGGGGCAGATGTGGCGTCCGTAGCCGAAGGCGAGGTGGTGGCGGGCGTCGCGGTCCGGGTCGAACTCGTCCGGGCGGTCGAACGCCGCCGGGTCCCGGTTCGCGGCCTGGCCCAGCGCCACCACCCCGTCCCCGGCCCGGATGGTCACCCCACCGATCGTCACGTCGGCGGTGGCGGTGCGCGCGGTCGCCGCCTCGACGACGGTGAAGTACCGCAGCAACTCCTCGACGGCGGCGGGGAACCGGCCCGGCTCGGCGCGCAGGCGGGCGAGCCGCTCCGGATGGGCCAACAGGGCCAGCACGCTCAGTGAGATCATGTTCGATGTCGTGACGTGCCCGGCGACCAGCAGCACGAAGGCCATGCTCACCACGGCCTCGTGGTCCGGCTCGCCGGCCGCGCGCTGCGCGGCGAGCAGCCGGCTGAGCACGTCGTCACCGGGGTGCCGCTCCTTGTCGGTCACCACGCCGTCGAGGAAGTCGCGGATCTCGCGGGCGCACCGGGCCCGTTCGTCCGCGGGCGCGCCGCGACTCAGCATCCGGGTGGACCGGCGTTCGAAGAACCCGTGTTCGCCGTACGGCACGCCGAGCATCTCGCAGATCACCCGCGACGGCACCGGATAGCTGAACGACGGCACCAGGTCGGCGCTCGACCGCCCGGCCGTCATGGCGTCGAGGTGCTCGTCCACCACCCGCTCGACCAGCGGCCGCAGCTGTCGCACCCGCCGCGCGGCGAACTCGTCGACGATCTGGCGGCGGGCCGCGGTGTGCTCCGGCGGGTCCATCCAGTTCAGTGGAGGACGAAAGTTCTCGAACGAGGCCTGCCGCTGGCTCTCCGTGGTCGGCGCGAACCGCGGGAAACCGGCCCGGCGCCGGTCCGCGCTCATTCGCGGGTCGCTGAGCACCTGCTTGACGTCGGCGTACCGGGACACCACCCAGGCCGTGTTGCCGCCGAGCATGGGCAGCCGGGCGACCGGCTGTTCGGTCCGCAGCCGGGCGTACTCGGCCGGCGGGCCGAACGGGCACCGGCGGGGCAGCGGAAACGCGTCGATTCCGGCCGCGCTCCCGGCTCCGGCCGGCCCGGCCGCCGCCTGCCTGGGCGTGACCGGCGGTCCGGACGTGACCGGCGGTCCGGACGTGACCGGCGGTCCGGACGTGACCGGCGGCCCGGGTGGGGCCGGCGGCCCGGGTGGGGCCGGCGGGCCGCCGTCGGGCTGGTCGTCGCGCCCGGTCACCGCAGCGCCCGCAGGCAGAGCAGGAGGCTGCGGGCCTCGATGTTGACCTGGTAGCTGAAGGCCGCCACGGTGGTCAGCTGGCGCAGGGTCAGCCAGGTGTAGTCCGGCGGTGTCGCGGTGGGAAAGCCCGAGTCCACCTCCACCACCATGTGCCGGGTCACCGCGTGGTGGAACCGGCCGCCCTCCTCCGACTGCAGCACGTCGTAGTGCACGCGCACCTCGTCGGAGAGGACCAGGTCGAGGTACTCCGGGCGGCCGTCCCGGGCCGGGCCGGTGAAGTTGTCCGGGGTGCACTGCACCGTCGGCCCCAGCTCGACGGTGTCCCGGTAGCCGGGCCGCAGGTCCGCGTGGGCGAGCACGTGCAGCACGCCGTCGATGCGTCGGACGACGAACGCCACCAGACCCGTCCCGCACGGCGCCAGCAACGGCTGGCACCACTGCGCCACCTCCCGGTTGCTGGCCCGCACCCGCCGGCCGACGATGCGGAAGAACCGGCCGGAGCGGTGGCGGATCTCGTCGTCGGTGCGGTACCAGTCCCGCACCTCGCGCAGCGGGACCTGCCGGGTCGTCAGGGTGGGACCGGCCTTGTTGGCGGTCAACCAGTTGCGGACCTCGAGCAGCGGTTGCCATGCGCCGTCGTCGGCGAGCGAGGACTCCGCCACCGCGCGGCCGATCGTCCCGGCGTCCCCGTCCCCGTCCCCGTCTTCGTCGGCGACCGCGTGGCCGGGCAGGCAGGACAGCACGGTACGGGCGTCCATGTTGACCAGGTTCGGCCGGTGCAGCAGGTCGTGGATCTGGCCGAGGGTCAGCCACACGAAGTCCTCGTGCGGTGCCACCTCGTCGGCGACCTCCACGATGATGTTCCGGTTGCGCTTGCCCCGGAACCAGGAGCCCTGCTCCGACTGGAGCACGTCCACGAGGACCCGGCCGCGCCCCGGTTCCAGGAAGTACTCCACGTAGCGGGACCGGGCGCCGCGGTGCGTGCGCTGGTAGTTGCTCGGGGTGGACTGCACGGTGGGGGAGAACTGGACGCCGTTGACGTTGCCCGGCTCCATCTTGGCCTGCATGAGGAAGTGCAGCACCCCGTCGATCTCCCGGGCCAGGATGCCGAGGATCGCCCGGTCGGGCTGGTGGATGATCGGCTGCCACCACTCGCCGACCGGCCCGCGGTCGGTCCGCGCGTGCAGGCCCTCGACGCTGAAGAACCGGCCGCTCTCGTGCACCAGGTCGCCGGAGCCGGGCGCGAAGTGCCAGCCGGTCAGGTCGGCGAACGGCACCTCGGTGACCTCGAACGGGTTCGCCCGCTGTCGCTGCGCGAGCCAGGCCGCCAGCCGGCCGGCCGAGCGGGGACGGTGCCGGGCCGACCGGGCCAGCCGGCGAGCGAGGTCGTCACGGTCGGCCCGCCCGGGGCCGGGTCGGGCGTCGGTGTGCGGCAGGAGCATGCTTCCTCCCTGACGGGGACGCGCTCGGCGGGACGCCGGTGGTCGGACGTCGGCCGGGTCGGGACCCGGGCGTCCGACCGGTGGGTCAGCCCCCGGCCAGCGGCGGGACGATGGCGACCGTGCTGTCGGCCCGGGCGGTCACCCGGGACCGGTCCGCCTTCTCGACGAGGTCCCCGTCGAGGTAGACGTTGTAGTAGGTCAGCGGCTCGCCCGTGTCGTCGAGCAGCCGGCGGCGGTAGACGGGGTACGTCTCGACGAACTCCCTGATGACGTCCCGCACGGTGCCCTCGCGGCACTCGAAACTCTTCTGCCCCCGGTGGGCCCAGCCGGCCGACAGCAACACCGTGACCATCGCTACCTCCCGTTGTCGTCGACGTCGGGGACCGCCGTGACGTCACGCGCACAACGGAAGCCGAGAGCGAAGTTGGACCATCCGGTCGCGTCCCCGTACAACCGTTCCGCGCACCGCACCTGGTAGCGGAAGTTCATCCAGGACCCGCCCCGGACCACCCGGAAGCGCCCCATCACCAGGTGGATCGTCGGGTCGCACCGGGTGGTGGGCGAGTACAGGTGCGCCACCGTGGACGTCCACTCGTAGACGTTGCCGGTCATGTCGGCGCACCCGTCGACGCTGTCGCCGCGCGGCGAGAACGCGCCGACCGGCGTGGTCTGCGGCATCGGCCCCTGCGCGGCGTGGATGGCCCCCCACCAGGTCCGCCAGGCGTCCAGGTCGCCGAGGGCCCCGGCCGTGTGCTCCGCGGTGTTGGCGTTCCGGCTGTCCCAGGTGTCGCCCCAGGGCCAGAGCCGGTACGACGGGCCGGTGGCGGCCCGCTCCCACTCCGACTCGGTGGGCAACCGCCGGCCCGCCCAGCGCGCGTACGCCTCGGCGTCTTCGAAGGAGATGTGCACGACGGGGTGGTCGTAGCGGTTGCGGACGCCGCTGCCGTACCCGGCCGGGCGGTGCCAGCAGGCGCCCTCGAGGATCTCCCAGTACTGCTCGCCGTAGACCATGCTGCCCCCGGCCCGCTCGGCGGACGTGACGTAGCCGGTGCGGGAGACGAAGGCGGCGAACTGGGCGACGGTCACCTGGTGCCGGTCGATGAGGTAGTCGGGCAGCGTGACCGGAGTCTGCGGCGTCTCGTCGGTGAACCAGTCGCGGGGGAAGGCCTGGCCCTCGCTGTCCAGCCAGTCCAGCGTCCGCTCGGGCGAGCCCTGCAGGAACGTCCCGCCCGGGACGCGGACCATGTCCTCGGGAGGCGCCTCCGGCGCGGGCCTGGCGGCGTCGAGGTCGCCGATGCGTGCCATCGCGTTAGCTCCCGTCCGGCCCGGTGACCGGGGTCGGCGTGGCCTCCAGGATGCCGACGACGCTCGGCGCCGGGCAGGGCGTGACGGATTCCAGCCGGAAGCCCGCCGCCCGCAGCAGCTCGCGGAACTCCGCCACGGTGCGCTCCCGGCCGCCGTGGCAGACCATCATGTTCAGGTCGTTCATGACCACCTGGGCGACGCTCGGCGCCGTGGTGACCGTCGCCGGCATCAGTGACTCGACGAGGATCACGCGGCTGTCGGGCCGGGCCGCCCGGCGGACGGTGCGCAGCACCTGCACGCACTGCTCGTCGTCCCAGTCGTGCAGCACGCTCTTGAGCACGTAGGCGTCCGCGCCCGACGGCACGGACACGAAGAAGTCACCGGCCTCCACCCCGCACCGGTCGGCGACGCCCTGCTCGGCGACGGTGCGCGCCGCGTCGGCCACGCCGTCGGGGGTGTCGAAGACCGTGCCGCGCAGGTGCGGGTGCGCCGCGAGCACCCCGGCGAGCAGGGCGCCGCTGCCGCCGCCCACGTCCACTACCGTGCGCAGGTCGCCGAAGTCGTACGCCGACAGCAGCGTGGGCACGAACGCCCGTGAGCCCTCGGCCATGGCCGCGTTGAACGCCGCCTGCCGCTGCGGGTCCGCCATCAGGTGGTCGAAGCAGCTCCGGCCGTGCACGTGCTCCCACGCCACCTCGCCGGTGCGCACGCTGTGTTCGAGCTGCCCCCACGCGGCCCAGCTCTCCGGCCCGGACAGCAGCAGCACCAGCTCCCGCATCGACCCGGTCACGCCCGCCCGCAGCACCTCGCCCTGTTCGGTGAGGGCGAAGGTGCCCGGCGCGGGCTCGTCGAGCACCTCCAGGAAGACCAGCGCCCGCAGCAGCCGGCGCAGCGACGGGGCGTCCGCGCCGGTGGCCACCGCGAGGTCGCCGACGTCCCGCGCGCCGTCGGCGAGCAGGTCCGGTATCCGCAGCCGGACCGCCACGTGCAGCGTCTGCGCCGTGAAGAACCCGTAGATCAGCTGTTGCATCCGGTGCCGCAGCCCGGGCCGGGTGGCGGTCGTGGTGAGTTCCATGCGTTCCTCCGGGTCGACGCGTCCGGTGGGTCAGCGGGCCGCGGCACCGGCGACGGCCCCGTCCGGCGACGGGGCGGCGATCAGCTCGGCCAGGTGCACCGCGATCGCCGTGACGGTGGGCTGCTGCCAGAACAGCGAGGCGGGCAGCAGCTGGCGGTAGGTCTTCTCCAGCCGCCGGCGCACGATGACCGTCATGACCGAGTCCATGCCCTGCTGCACCAGCGGCAGGCGCGGGTCGAGCGCTTCGGCGGCCAGCTTCATCTCGGCGGCGACCACCGCGCGCACCTCCTCGATCAGGCGCTCGCGCAGCTCCTCCGGGTCGAGGTCGGCCAGGGACTGCCGGGCCGGGCCGGTCCCGTCGGTGTCGGCGGCCGGGGCGTCGGGGACCACCGGGTAGCGCAGGCCCGTGAGCCGGGCGGTGACCGTGCCGTCCGCCCCGGAGACCGTCACGTCGACGGTGTTATCCCGCCCACCGTCCCGGACGACGTCGACGATGGCGACGGCCGGCGGCGCGCCGGTCGTCCAGATGCGCTCGATCGCGTCGACCAGGCGCAGCCGGGGCTCGCCGGGGAACGCGGCCGGCGCGATGGACACCGCCGCGTCGATGACGGCAGCCCAGTCCTCGGCCGGCTCGGGGAAGCGGACCCGGGCCCGCAGCCCGCCGTCGCCGGTGGTGAGGCGGTCGACCCGCCACGGGAAGCCCGTCTCGGGCACGCCGACCCGGGCCAGCCGGTCCCGGACGAGCCCCGGGTCGGCGACCACGCCGCCCGGCCCCCGGGTGTCGGCGGCCCGCGCCGGCGGGGCGGCGTCGTCCCCCGTCACGCGCGCGGTGGCGTGGGTCAGCCACGGCGCGGCGTCCGCGCCGGCCGGGCGGGAGGCGAGCAGCAGCTTTCCGCCGTCGTCCACCACCTGGATCTCCTGGCGCCCGGCCGTGGCCAGCGGCACCCGCATCGACAGGTCGTGCAGGGCCGCCGGCGCGCCGTCGCGGGCGCCGGCGGCGAGGAAGGTGGCGGCGAGCACCGCGGCCGGCACGAGCTCCGCGCCTTGCACGGTGTGGCTGCCCGGGTACGGACGGCTGGCGTCGCTGAGCACCGTGTGCCACAGCCGCAGCTCGCTGCCGGCGACGGTGGTCGCCGTGCCGAGCAGGGTGTGCGAGCCGATGTCGTGCCCGCCGGCGGCCACCGGGGGAGTGGGCTCGCGCCACAGCTCCTGGTGCCGCCAGGCGTACCGGGGCAGGTCGGTCAGCCCGCCGTCGGGCCGCAGCGCGGCCCAGTCGACCTCGACGCCGTGGCAGTGCGCCTCCGCCACGGCGGCGAGGGCCGTGCGGTGCCCGGGGGCGTGGCGGCGCAGCGTGGTCCCGACGTACCCGTCCTCGATGCCGGCGTGGTCGAGCGTCTCGCGCAGCGAGTGGGCGACGACCGGATGGGCGGAGATCTCGACGAACGTGCGGTGCCCGTCGGCGAGGGCGGCGGCGACCGCGTCGACCAGGCGGACCGGCCGGCGCAGGTTCGCCGCCCAGTACGCCCCGTCGCAGGCGGCCGCGGCGCGCGGGTCGTCGAGCACCGTCGAGTACATCGGCACGGTCCCCGCCGAGGTGCGCAGGTCGGTCGCGGCGGCCCGTAGCTCGTCGGCGAGGGCGTCCATGTGCGGGCTGTGGAAGGCCACGTCGGACTGCACCCGGCGGACCGCGATCCGGTCCGCCGGCCACTGCTCGATCACGGCGTCCACGGCGGCGATGTCGCCGGAGACCACGGTGGACGCGGGGGCGGAGGCGATCGCCGCGACCAGGTCGGCGCGGCCGGCGAGCCGCTCGGCGACGTCGGCGAACGGCAGGGTGACCATGGCCATCGCGCCCCGGCCGGCGACCCGCCGCAGCAGGGCGGACCGGCGGCAGATCAGCCGGGCCCCGTCGACCGGGGCCAGGATGCCCGCGGTCACGGCGGCGGCGACCTCGCCGACCGAGTGCCCGATGACGGCGGCCGGGCGGACCCCGTACGCCCGCCAGACCGCGGCCAGGCCGACGTGCATGGCGAAGGTCAGCGTCTGGATGCGGTCCACCCCGGCCAGCTCGGGGTCGGCGAGCGCCTGCCGCAGCGAGAAGCCGGCCTCCTCGGCGACGACCGGCTCGATCTCGTCGATCGCGGCGGCGAAGGCCGGTTCGTGGGCCAGCAGGTCGCGGCCCATGCCGGCCCAGTGCGAGCCGTGCCCGGAGAAGACCCAGACGGGCCGGGCGGGCCGGCCGGCCGGCGCCACTCCCGAGACCGTGTCGGGGTCCGGTTGGCCGGCGGCGAGCCGGCGCAGGGCGGCGACCGCCTCGTCGCGGTCCTGCCCGGTGACCACCGCCCGGTGGGTCAGGTGGGCCCGGCGGCGCGCGAGCGTGTGGCCGACGTCGGCCAGGCCCGGCCGGTCGTCCCCGCCGAGCCGGTCGGCGAGCCGGGCGGCCTGCTGGCGCAGGGCGGCGTCGGACCGGGCCGACAGCGGGAACAGCGGCCGGGTGGCGTCGTCGGCCGCCGGTGCGTCGGCGCCGGCGCGAACGGGCGGCGCCTCCTCCAGGACGATGTGGGCGATGGTGCCGCCGTAGCCGAACCCGGAGACCGCGGCGCGGCGCGGACCGTCCCGATCGGGCCAGGGCAGCGTGCCGGTCACCAGGCGCAGCCCGGTGCCGTCGCCGACGGCGTCGATCGGCTCGCCACGCAGCGGGGTGCCCGGGATCTGGCCGTGGTGCAGCGCGAGGACGGCCTTCATCAGCCCCGCGACGCCGGCGGCGCCCTCCAGGTGCCCGACGTTGGACTTGATCGAGCCGATGAGGCAGGGCCGGTCGCCGGGGCGGCCGGCGCCGTAGACGGCGGCCAGCGCGGTCGCCTCGACGGGGTCGCCGAGCTGGGTGCCGGTGCCGTGCGCCTCCACGTAGTCCACGCTGGCCGGGGCGACGCCCGCCCGGTCGCAGGCGCGGCGGACGACGTGTTGCTGCGCGGGGCCGGACGGGGCCATGATGCCGTCGGTGTGACCGTCCTGGTTGACCGCGCTGCCGCGGATCACCGCCAGGATCCGGTCGCCGTCTCGTTCGGCCTCGTCGAGCCGCTTGAGCACCAGCACGCCGCACCCCTCGCCGCGGCCGTACCCGTCGGCGTCGCGGTCGAACGACTTGCTCACGCCGTCTGGGGCGAGGGTGCCGGCGGCCTGGAGGGAGGCGTTCTGCCCGGGGGCGAGCACCAGGTTCACGCCGCCGGCCAGGGCCACCGTGCTCTCCCGCAGCAGCAGGCTCTGGCAGGCCAGGTGCACCGCGACCAGCGACGCCGAGCAGGCCGTGTCGACGGCGACGCTCGGGCCGCGCAGGTCCAGCGCGTAGGAGATGCGGTTGGCCAGGGCGCAGGTGGCCGCGCCGATCCCGGTGTACGCCTCGACGGTCGGCAGGTCCTCCAGCAGCCGGTCGCCGTAGTCGGTGGTGCTGACCCCGACGAAGACGCCCGTGTCGGTGCCGGTCAGCCGGGTGGGTGGCAGGCCGGCGTGCTCCAGGGCCTCCCAGCCGACCTCGAGCAGGATCCGCTGCTGCGGGTCCATCTCGGCCGCCTCCCGGGGCGAGAGGCCGAAGAACTCCGGGTCGAAGCCCGCGACGTCGCGCAGGTAGCTGCCGGCGGTGACGGTGTCGCGCAGCACCGCCTCGTACTCGGGGCCGCGCTCCCGGTAGGCGCGCCAGCGCTGAGCCGGGATCTCCCCGGCGGTCTGGCCGCCCTTGAGCAGCAGCTCCCAGAGGGCGTCCGGGGTGTCGACGTCGCCGGGCAGCCGGCAACCGATGCCGATGATGGCCACCTGGTACGGGTTGTCGGCGGGATCGTCCCGGGTCATCGTCGTACCTCCGTTGGTCGGGTCGCGGCGCGGGCGGGGGCGGTCAGCGGTCGACGTAGGGGTTGTCCAGCACGCGCAGGACGGCGGCGGTGAACTCCACGCCGGGGCCCATCGCGAGCCAGAGCACGTGGTCGCCGGCGGTGACCTCGCCGGCCTGCAGCGAGTGGTGCAGGGCGAGCAGGTGGTCGCTGGCCCCGCAGTGCCCGATCATGCGCCCGAAGTCGAAGGTGGACTTGTCCATCCCCAGCCCCAGGGGCGCCATGCAGCGCTGCTCGACCACCTCGCGGGAGTAGTTCATGAAGGAGACCTTGGCCAGGTCGGCGGTGCCGATGCCGGCCTCGGCGAGCGCTTGCTCGGCGACGGTGGTCATCGTCTCCTGGGCCTCGCCGAGCACGGCGAGCACGGGGGTCTGCTCGGTGATGTGGTAGAAGAGCCGGGCGCCGAAGTCGAGCTCCCGGCCGACGGTCATGCCGGGCGGGAACATCGGCTCGCCGCCGCGGTGCACCTCCTCGGCCTCCGGCACGGTGATGGAGCAGACCGACAGCAGCTCGGCGAAGCCGCTCTCGGTGCTCAGCACCACCGCCGAGGCGGCGTCGCCGAGGATGAAGCCGAGGTTGGTGCGCCAGCGGTCCAGCAGCGGGGTGCCGTAGTTGTCGGCGGCGACGAGCATCGCGGCCTTGCGTTCCGGCGCGGCCTTGAGGTAGCTGGCCGCGATCTCGAGCATGGTGAACATGCCGTTGCAGCCCTGCCGGATCTCGGTCGCCCGGGGCACCCCGCCGAGGAGGTAGTGCTGGAGGTAGGCGTGCGGCAGCCAGCCCTCGGGGCCCTGGTGCCAGGTGGCCGCGTAGAGCAGCAGGTCGATGTCGCCGCGGCCCAGCTCGCTCTCCTTGAGGGCGTCCTGGGCGGCGCGCAGCGCCATGTCCGGCGCGGGCAGCTCGCCGGCGATCGCGGCGCCGCCCAGCCCGTGCGTCTCGATGTCCTCCTGCGGGTACAGGCCCTGGGCGACGGCGTCCTCGACGGTGACGGTCTCAGGAAGGTAGGCCCCGATCCCACGGATGTACGTTCCGGCGGTGCGCATCGGCTTATCTCCTCGGCGTTGGATGTGATCGAGGCAATTCGCTTTAAGATTATATAGCGGCTGACGGGCGGTCAATGGCCGTCCGCGGGGCGATGTCGAGCGTCTCGTCGCCCCGCGCCAGCCCTGACAGCAGGGAGACGAACGAGATCTTCGGAGGCATCAGCCGGTCCGGGTCCACGATGGTCTGGGCGCGCAGGTGCAGCTCGTCGCGGCCGTGCGCGCCGTCGTAGAAGAACCGGATCAGTTCGATCAGGGCGGCGAGGAAGTCCCGGTAGCGGTCCTCGTACACCTGCATGAGGTGGCGCTCCTTCTCCGGCGCGGCCAGCGCCTCGTGCACCGCCCGGGACAGGCTGAGCGCGCCGCGCATCGCCAGCGTCACGCCGGAGGACAGCAGGGGGTCGATGAAGGCGGCCGCGTCACCGACCAGCACCCAGCCCGGCCCGGAGAACTGGGTGCACGCGTACGACCAGTCCCGCGCGGTGCGGTAGGCGTCGACCCGCCGCGCGCCGGCGGTGAGCCAGGAGACCTCGTTCGACTCCGCGATCTGTTTCTCCAGCAACTGCTCCGGGGGCAGGCCGGACTCGACGAACCGGTCCGACGGGGTGACGTACCCGATTCCGGTCAGGGTGCGGCTCAGCGGCGCGTACCAGAGCCAGCCGTGGGAACGGCTCTCGACGAGCAGGTCGCCCTCGTGGTCGCCGGGGTAGCGCAGCGCCCCGGCGTAGTAGCTCCACGTCGCCATGTTGCGCAGGTCGTCGTGCCAGGAGACCAGCCCGAAGTGCCGGCCGAGCCAGCGCTGCTGCCCTGACGCGTCGACCACGATCGCGGCGCGGGCGTCGACCGGGTCGGCCTCACCCCGGAACTGGTAGCTGACGCCCGCGATCCGGTCGCCGTCGGTCAGCGGCCCCCGGACGGTGGCTCCCTCGACCACCACCACGCCCAGTTCCCGCGCCCGGTCCAGCAGCATCGCGTCGAACTCGGCGCGCCGGACCTGCCACGAGTAGTCGAACCGGGCGTCGCGGATCTCCCGGAACCGGAACGACCACGGGGCGGTCTGGTCGGCCCCCCACAGCAGGCTACCGCCGTGTTTGATCTGGAAGCGCAGCTCCGCCATCCGCTCGCGCACGCCGAGCGCGTCCAGGGTGAGGGTGACGCCGCTGATCAGGGACTCGCCGATGTGGTAGCGGGGGAACTTCTCGCGCTCCAGCAGCAGGACCCGGTGGCCCTCCTGGGCGAGCAGACCGGCCGTGCTCGATCCGGCCGGGCCGCCGCCCACGACGATCACGTCGTACTCGGGTTCGGGATGGCTCATGGTCGACAACTCCTCCTGCTCGGACAGGGACGTCGCGGCGCTCAACCGCCCGGCGTGAACGCGATCGGCAGGCTGGCCAGGCCCCGGAACATGGTGCGCGGCTGATAGGTCAGGCCGTCCGGCGCGCAGCCCAGCCGCAGGCCCGGCAGCCGGGCCAGCGCTGCCACCGCGGCGCGCAGCTGCGTACGGGCGAGGTAGGACCCGAGGCAGTAGCGCATCCCCGCGCCGAAGGACAGCGACGGGACGGGGTCCCGCCGGATGTCGAACTCGTCGGGCCGGTCGTACCGCCGGGGGTCCCGGTTCGCCGCGCCGGCCAGGACGACCACGACGTCGTCGCGGCGCAACTGCCGGCCGTTCAGCTCCACGTCGACGTCGAGCTGCCGGGTGTTGGACTGCACCGACGGGTCGTACCGCAGGCATTCCTCGACGGCCTGGGCCAGCAGCTCCGGCCGACGCCGGAGCAGGTCGAGCTGGTCCGGGTGCGCCAGCAGGCTCAGCACGGCGTTGCCCACCTGGCTGGCCACCGTCTCGTGGCCGGTGAAGATGAACGTGACCACCGTGCTGACGATCTCGTTGCGGCTCATCAGGCCGCGGTCGTGGGCGTCGAGCATCAGCGCCAGCAGGTCCTCGCCGCCCTCGCGCCGCCGCCTCGCGAGGGCCCGCTCCACGTAGTCGGCGAACTCGGCGATCGCCGCGTGGCCGCGATGCATGTCTTCGGCGCTGGCACCCCGGTCCAGGGTCCGCCCCACGTCGCGCGACCACCGCCCGACCGGCTCCCAGTCGGCGGCGGGCAGGCCGAGCAGGCCGAGGACCGCGCGCAGCGCCAGCGGGTACGCCAGCTCGTCGACCACGTCCAGCGCGCCCCGGGCCAGGGCGGGCCGCAGCAGGTCGTCGACGGTGCCGGCGATGACCGGTTCCAGCCGGCGCAGCGCGGACGGCGAGAAGGCCGGGCCGACCACCCCGCGCAGCCGGCCGTGGTCGGGCTCGTCCTGGAACAGGATGATGTCGCCGACGATCTCGGCGAGCAGCCCGGGCCCGACGAGGTCGGTCCAGAACCGGCGGATGCCGGTCCGGGCGAAGCGTTCGTCGCCGAGCACGCCGCGCACGTCGGCGAAGCGGGACACGTACCAGACCCGGTGGGCGCCGAGATGCACCGGGTCGTGCCGCAGCAGCCAGTGGTAGGACGGGTACGGGTCACGCCGGACGTCGGCGTCGGTGGGATCGAACGCGGTCACGGCATCGACCAGCACGAGGTGCCCCTTCCAGTGGCTCCCCGCGCCGCCCGCCGCCGACGGTGGCGGCGGCGGGCGGCGCGACCGGCTCAACCCGAGATGCGCGCGACGATGCGCCGTACCGTCTCCGCGGGCGTGGGCAGCGCGACCATCTCCTCGCGTACCTCCCGGGCCGCGGTGCGCAGCGACTCGTCCCCGATGAGCCGGCGCAGCAGGTCCGCGTCGACCTTGTCCGACGTGCTGACCAGGCCGATGCCGCGCCGGCTGACGGCCTCCCGGGCGGTGTGCTGGAACTGGTCGCGCGGGTCCGGGGCGAGCAGCTGCGGGATGCCGGCGTCGATGGCGGTCATCACGGTGCCGCCGCCGCCGTGGTGCACCACCGCGGTGCACGTACGCAGCAGGGTGTGCAGCGGCGTCCAGCCGACCGACCGGACGTTGCGCGGCAGCGTGCCCAGCGGGCTGATGTCGAGGTCGCCGAGGGCGAGCACGAAGTCGGCGTCCACCTCGCCGGCGGCGGCGATGATGGGCTCCACGGCGGCGATGCCGAACGCCTGGAGCTCGATGGTGCCCATGGTGATCGCCACCTCGGGCCGGGCGGGCACCGGCGGCAGCCGGTCGCCGAGGACGGCGCCGCCGCCGTACGGCACCCAGCGCATGAACCAGCCCTCGGGCTCCGCCTCCAGCAGCAGGCTCGGCGGGAACGACTCGATCGTCGCCACCGGCTCGGGCAGGCTGACCTGGTGCTTGTCCATGAGGTCGGTCAGGAAGGAGGCGATCGAGCGGTGCATGCCCCGGGTCCGCCAGGCACTCTGGTTGCGCTGCACGGCCGGCACCCCGGCGCGGTCGGCGGCCAGCAGCCCGACGCTGGCCCCCTGCTCGTAGACCACCAGGTCGGGCCGGAAGTCGTCGGTCAGGGCGATGGTCCCGTCGACCAGCGGGCGGTTCACCGCCGCGATCTGCACCCCCCACTCCTCCAGGTCGATCGCGGGACGCGCGGCGACGGTCTCGGCGAAGCGCGGGTTGTCCTTCGCCACCTGCTCGAAGACCTTGACCGCGCTGAAGTCGGGCGCCACGTCGACCACCTCCAGGCCGGCGGCAGCGGCCCGGTCGGCGTGCTCGGCGACCGCGATCAGCACGTCGTGTCCGGCCGTGCGGAAGCCCCAGGCGAGCTGGATCAGCGGGAAGAGGTGGCCGATACCGGGGGAGGAGACGAACAGCACGCGCATGTCGAAGCCCTTCTGTTCGGGGTTGCGGCGGGGATCACCAGCCGGACTTGATCGTTTCGACGACGTGGGACCGGTCGTCCTCGGTGAGCCACCAGCCCACCGGGATGTGGACCACGCGGTCCGCCACCCGGTCCAGCCCGGGCAGGGTGGTACGGGCCGACGCGACGCAGCTGTGCGCGTCGTTGCGGCGTGAGACGACGCTGGTGGCGATGCCGGCGTCGCGCAGCCGGCGCATGAAGGCGGGACGGTCGCGGACCTTCAGCGGATACATCCAGAAGGCGGGCTCCCGGTCGTCGGCGCGCTCGGTCTGCTCGACGCCGTCGATGCCGGCCAGTTCCTTGTCGTAGAACGCGGCGTTCTCCCGGTGCCGGCGCAGCAGCTCGTCGACCCGTTCCAGGTTGGACAGGCCGATCGCCCCGCCGATCTCGTTGAGGATGAACCGGTAGCCCCACTCGGCGACGTCGTAGTCGCCGGTGATCCGGTCCGACGCCCGCTCGATGCCGAGCCAGCGGCGCAGCCGAAGTCGGTCGTACAGGTCGTCGTCGGGCAGCACGACGAAGCCGCCGCTGCCGGTCGTGAGGATCTTGATTGCGCCGGTGCTGTACACGCAGACGTTGCCGTGCGTGCCCAGTGGCGTGCCCCGGTAGGTGGCGCCCCACGCCTGCGCGCAGTCCTCGACGACCAGCGGGCGGCGGGCGTACCCCGCCGTGGCCCGGTCCACGACGGCGCGCAGCCGGTTGAGGTCCACCGGGTAGCCGAGCCAGTGGACCACCACGATGGCCCGGGTGGCGGGCGAGATCTTCGCGGCCAGGTCGTCGAGGTCCATGTTGAGGGTGGCCGGGTCGACGTCCACCCACCGGATGCGCAGCCCGTTGGCGAGGATGGGCCAGTTCGTGCCCTCGAAGGTCAGCGGCGTGGTGAGCACCTCGCCCGGGCCGTCGTGCTCCGGCTCGCCGGCCCCCGGCCGCGCGGCGAGGCTCAGGGCCAGGTGGAGCCCGGCCGTCCCGCAGTTGACCGAGACCACCCGGGGGTTGCCGATGCGGCTGCCCACGGCCGCCTCGTACTCGGCGACGGTCGGCCCGTGCTCCAGCCGGCCACTGCTCAGGACGGCGGAGACGCGGGTGCCGACGTCCGGAGACATGGCCACCTTGGACAGCGGGATCATGGCGCCCCTCTCGCTAGTTGCCACATGATTCTCAAGTCCCCCCGGAGGGCCGTCAAGGGATCCCTGTCGATATCGCCCGACAGGCGTTCTTCCTGATTGCGGAACTTGCAGCCGGCGAGGTGAGGAGGTTGAGAAATGTATATCTTCAACGGGTCGCCGGACGCCGCGTCCGGCACCGGGTGCACGGGAGGTCCGGGGTGTCGTCGCTGCATGTCCGGCTCGGGCGGACCGGCCTGCGGGTCAGCCGGGTCGCGATCGGGACCGTCAACTTCGGCGGCCGGGTCGACGAGGCCGACGCCCACCGGCTGCTCGACCACGCCGTCGCGCAGGGGATCAACCTGGTCGACACCGCCGACATCTACGGCTGGCGGGTGCACCGGGGCTGGACCGAGGAGATGATCGGGCGCTGGCTCGCCAAGGACCCGGCCCGCCGGGACGAGGTGGTCCTCGCGACCAAGGTCGGCAACCCGATGGGGGACGGCCCCAACGCCCGGGGCCTGTCGGCCCGACACGTCGTCGCGGCCTGCGAGGCGTCGCTGCGCCGGCTCCAGACCGACACCATCGACCTCTACCAGATGCACCATGTCGACCGGGAGGTCGGCTGGGACGAGATCTGGCAGGCCATGGAGCAGCTCGTCCGGCAGGGCAAGGTCCGCTACGTCGGCTCCTCGAACTTCGCCGGCTGGGACCTGGTCAGCGCCCAGGAGGCCGCGCGCCGGCACCGGCTGCTCGGGCTGGTCAGCGAGCAGTGCGTCTACAACCTGGTCAGCCGGTACGTCGAGCTGGAGGTGCTCCCGGCCGCCGCCGCCGAGGGCATCGGGGTGCTCGTCTGGTCACCGCTGCACGGCGGGCTGCTCGGCGGCGTGCTGCGGAAGCTGGCCGACGGCACCGCGGTCAAGTCCGCGCAGGGACGGGCCGCCGAGGCGGTCGAGCACCACCGCGCGACCCTCGCCGCGTACGAGAAGTTCTGCGCCGAGGCCGGCCGGGACCCGGCGGAGGTCGGCATGGCCTGGGTGCTGCACCGGCCGGCGGTGACCGCCGCGGTCGTCGGGCCGCGTACTCCCGAACACCTGGACGGCGCCCTGCGGGCCCTGCACCGGCCGCTGTCCGCGGCCGAGCTCGCCCGGCTCGACGAGCTGTTCCCGCCGCTCGGCCGGGGCGGCGCCGCCCCGGACGCCTGGATGTCCTGACCCGACCCGCGCCGGCGCGCCCGGGACCCCGACCACGGACGGAGTCGACGATGGCCCACCTCCTGATCGTCAACGTCGCCAGCCACGGCCTGATCCTGCCCACCCTCACCGTGGTCACCGAGCTGGTCCGGCGCGGCCACCGGGTCAGCTACGTCACCGCCGGTGGGTTCGCCGAGCCGGTCCGCGCCGCCGGCGCGACGGTCGTCCCCTACCAGTCGGAGATCATCGACGCGGACGCCGCCGAGGTGTTCGGCTCGGACGACCTCGGCGTCCGCCCCCACCTGATGTACCTGCGCGAGAACGTCTCGGTGCTCCGGGCCACCGCCGCCGCGCTCGACGGCGACGTGCCGGACCTGGTCCTCTACGACGACTTCCCGTTCATCGCCGGGCAGTTGCTGGCCGCCCGCTGGCGGCGGCCGGCCGTCCGGCTCAGCGCGGCGTTCGCGTCGAACGAGCACTACTCGTTCTCCCAGGACATGGTCACCCTGGCCGGCACGATCGACCCGCTCGACCTGCCGGTGTTCCGCGACACCCTGCGGGACCTGCTGGCCGAGCACGGCCTGTCCCGGTCGGTCGTGGAGTGCTGGAACCACGTGGAGGAACTCAACCTGGTCTTCGTCCCGAAGGCGTTCCAGATCGCCGGCGACACCTTCGACGACCGCTTCGTCTTCGTCGGGCCGTGCTTCGACGACCGGCGGTTCCTCGGCGAGTGGAGCCGCCCGGCCGACGACCTGCCGGTGGTGCTGGTGTCGCTCGGCACCACCTTCAACGACCGGCCCGGCTTCTTCCGCGACTGCGCGCGGGCGTTCGACGGCCAGCCGTGGCACGTGGTGATGACGCTGGGCGGCCAGGTCGACCCCGCGGCTCTCGGCGACCTGCCGCCCAACGTCGAGGCGCACCGCTGGGTTCCGCACGTCAAGGTGCTCGAACAGGCGACGGTCTGCGTGACGCACGGCGGCATGGGCACCCTCATGGAGGCGCTGTACTGGGGGCGCCCGCTGGTGGTCGTGCCGCAGTCCTTCGACGTGCAGCCGATGGCCCGGCGCGTCGACCAGCTCGGCCTCGGCGCGGTGCTGCCCGGGGAGAAGGCCGACGGCGACACGCTGCTCGCCGCCGTCGGGGCCGTCGCGGCCGACCCCGCGCTGATCTCCCGGGTCGAGGCCATGCGGGGCCACGTCCGCCGGGCCGGCGGCGCGGCCCGGGCCGCCGACGCGGTGGAGGCGCACCTGGCCCGCGCCCGCTGACCCCGCCCGCGCATTGACCGGCCGCGCACGGCACTGCCCGGGCGGTGCGGCGGCCGGTGGCGCGGGCGCTCAGCCGGCGGCGGGCACCGGACGCGCGCCCGCGGGGACGGTGCCGTCGCGGAGCTGCGCGGGACGTAGCTGCTCGGTCAGCAGGGTGCGGTACCGCGCGACGAGCGGCTCGCCGGCCGGCCGGGCGGCGAGCCACCCGCCGACCAGCCGGGCCCCCTCGATGTACGTCACCGAGTAGGCCCGCCACAGCGGGTCGGTCAGGAAGGTGGCGATCTGCTCGGCCCGGTCGCGGGGCAGCAGCAGCCACCGGTGCAGGTGCTCCACCGCGTCGTCGATCGACGCCCCCCGGTCGTGCAGCAGGATCGCCGCGTCCTGCCGGGCCGGCATCAGCTCGTTGACGAGCCCCACCATCCGCTCGACGAGTTCGCCCTCGACGGGCACCCCCTCGTCGGCCAGCACCTCGGTGGTCCACCGTCCCCAGCCGGGCCCGAGCAGCGCCGCCGCCGCGTGTTCGGCCGTGCCCTCCGCCACCAGGCACTGCGGGGTGTTGACCAGGGCGATCCGGTGCTCGTCCCAGCCCCGGGCGAGCACCAGGCCGGCCTCCTTGAGGCAGTGCTCGGTGTGGTGGCCCGGGTATGCCTCGTGGGTGGCCATCAGCGGCAGCACGGCGATGGTCCGCCCCGCCGTCTCGTTCAGCGTCACCGTGGAGCGGAAGCCGCCGTGGTACCGGTTGAACGCGTTCCATGGCCGGTCGCGTACCACCTCGATGTCGACCCGCTCGGCGTCGGGCAGGCCGAGCAGCGGCCGGGCGCGGGCGCGCAGCGCGTCGGCGACGGCCCGCACGGCGTGCCCCAGCCGCTCCGGCGGCACCACGTTGCGGGCGTAGAACGCCTCGACCTTGTCCATCAGCGGGTCGGTGCCCGGCAGCAGCGCGTCGATGGCGTCGTGGGCGGCGGCGTACCGGTCCGGGTCGCCCAGCCCCACTTCGACGTCGAAGTAGGTCTCCACCTCGGCCAGGAAGCCGGTCTGCTCGCCCGCCGCCCGCCGGGCCGCGCACTCCACCGCGGTCAGTTGCGCGGCGAGGAACCGCCGCCGCTCCTCCTCGAGGTCCGCGTCGCCCAGGCGGCGCAGCAGGTCGCGGGCCTGCCCGGCCAGCTCCGCCGGGTCCGGCGCCGGCTCCGCGGCGACCCGCTCGGCGAGGGCCGGGTCGCCGAACCAGCAGTCGACGTAGCCCTCGACGAGCCGGCCCATCCGCAGCCCGAGCGCGAGGTAGTCGGCGACCACCGCGTCGGCGGCGACACCGGTCACCGGTCCACCCCGAGCCGCACGTCGGCGAGGTCGGGCAGGCCGGCGAGCGCCGGCAGGGCGGTCGCGTGCCGCACCCGGGGCCCGCGCGGCGCGGCGTCCGTGGCCCGCCGGAACAGCAGGGGTACGACCGCGGCGTCGGCGAGCAGCAGCCGTTCCACCTCCTGCCACCGCGCGACCGCCTCGCGCGGGTCGGCGGCGTCCAGCGCGCGCTCGACCAGCCCGTCGACCCGGGCGTCGCGGTAGCCGCCGGGATTGCCGGGCCCCTCGCCGACCAGCGGTTGCAGGAACACCCGGGCGTTGCCGTAGGCCCAGGGCGCGGTGAACACGGCCACCGCCAGGTCCCACCGCAGGGCGGGCGCGTCGCCCGTGCCGGCGAGCAGGGCCCGGTGGTTGGCGTCGTCGAGCGCGACCAGGCGTACGTCGATGCCGGCGGCACCGAGGTCGGCCGCCCACGAGCGGGCCAGCGCCAGGTCCTCGGCCCTGTCGGGATGCACCGCGGTCAGGGTGAGCCCGTCCGGGTGCCCCGCGGCGGCGAGCCGCTTGCGCGGGTCCGCGCCGGCGTCGGGGGCCGGGTCGGCGAGCGGGTCGGGCTGTCGGTGTCCGTCGTTGCCGGGGGGCACGACGGTGTGCGCGGCGCGGACCTCGGACCACGGGTCGGCGGCCCGGGCGATGCGCACCAGCGCCGCCCGGTCGACCGCCCCGGCGACGACCCGGCGCACCGCGGCGTCGGCGACGGCCGGGTTGGCGGGGTCGCGCAGGTTGAACACCAGGCAGGGGTCGAGCCGGTGACCGGGCACCGGGCCGCTCGGCACGCCCCACGGCAGGTCGGCGTCGTCGGCGGCGAGCCGGTCGGTCAGTTCGCGCGGTCCGCCCGTGGCGACGCGGAACTCGACGGCGTCGAACCGCTGCTGGCGGATCGGGTCGGTCTCCGCGCGCCACGCCGGGTTCGGCTCCAGCCGGATCGTGCCCCCCGGGCGCCACGACACGACGCGGTACGGGCCGTTGGCGACCAGGTGCTCGTGCAGGTCGACGCTGCCCGGCAGGTGGGCGTCGTACTCCGCCGGGGCCGGGGAGGCGCCGCTCAGCGCCAGCATGTCGACGAAGTCCAGCGCCGGGCGGTCCAGCTCGAAGACCACCGTCTCGTCGTCGACGGCGAAGACCCCGGGGATGTCGTGGGCGTCCTGGAAGCCGGCGAGCAGCGCGGCGGTGACCGGGCGGCCGGCGACCGCCGCGGCGTACTCGTCGCAGTACCGGCCCATGCCCCGCAGGGTGCCCCGGAAGTACGCCAGCGCGGGGTGCCGGGTGAGCGGGTTGGCCAGCCGCTTGAAGCCGCGTACGACGTCGTGCGCGGTCACCGGCCGGGGGGTCGGCGTGTCCCAGAGCACCCCGGGGCGCAGGTGCACCACGTAGCTGCGGTGGCTGGCGCCCAGGCCGGCGTTGTAGGTCGACGGGACGTCGGCGGCCAGGTCGGCGACCGGCGCGAGGGCGCGCCAGTCGCCCGGGTCGGGCTCCGGGCGGTAGCTGATCAGCTGCCGGGTGCACAGCCGCAGCAACTGGCGCTCGGCCGGCGACCAGGCGGCCGCCGGGTCCGCCTGGTGGACGGCGGCCGGCCCGAGCAGCCGCAGGGTGCCCCACCGCCGGGTGTCGTTCGTCGTCGTTGCACTGCGCGCCTGCGTCACGGTCAGGACATCTCCTCGGCGAGGCGGACCATCGTCCGTACGGTGTGGTCGATCTCTTCCCGGTTGTTGAACAGGTGGGTGGTGATGCGCGCCGCGTAGTGCTGGTGCGGTGAGCCGGGCACGTCGAACTCCGTCCAGCGGGTCCAGATCCGGTGCTCGGTCTCCAGGCGCTTGACGAAGCCGATGAACTTCTTGATGTTCCAGGCGTCCTCCGGCCGCCGGAACGGGTTGAACGCGAGCAGCGGCGAGCGCAGCCGCGGGTCGGCGCCGGGGGAGTACATCGCCTCGGCGCCGAAGGCGTCGATGAGCCGGCCGCGGGCGTACTCGGCGAGGTCCATGATGTACGCCTCGATGCGGTCGCGGCCGATGTCGTCCCACAGTTCGAAGGCCCGGGCCAGGGCGGCGCCCCGCGCCAGGTTGGCGCTGCCGGCGCTCTGCAGGAAGTCGCCCATGTTGTAGCTCTCCACGGCGGTGCTGGTCCGCGGCGGCGGGCTGCCCATCATCGGGTACCAGGTCGAGATGAGCGGCCAGAACGTGGGCAGCGGCAGCGGGTTGTGCTCGGGGACGACCTTGTTGCGGACGTAGATCAGGCCGGTGCCCAGCGGGCCGCACTGGAACTTCGACCCGGAGCAGGTGATGAAGTCCGCCCCGGTCGCGCGCAGGTCGATGTCGAGCATGCCGGGGATCAGCGCGCCGTCGATGACGGTGGTCAGCCCGTGCCGGTGCGCCAGCTCGCACAGCTGCCGGATCGGGAACATCGTCCCGGTGAACAGGGTGATCGCGGCGAACGAGAGCACCTTCGTCCGGGGTGTGATCGCGGCCTCGACCAGCTCGACGATCTCCTCCGCGCGCACCTCGTGGCCGGACGGTGGGGTGACGGTCCTGAGTACCACCCCGAACCGGTTGCGCAGCAGGTTGAAGTTGGACAGCACGGAGTAGCACTCGTGCGTGGTCGTCACCACCTCGTCGCCCTCGCGCAGGTCGAGGCCGTGGATGACCCGGGCGACCCCCTCGGTGGCGTTGTGGCAGATCACGATCTCATCCCCGTCCACGCCGAACGTCCTGGCGATGGCGTCCCGGTACTCGGTGAACATCGCCGGGCGGTAGACGTCGAGCAGGCCGCCGGTCCACTGCCGGGTCACCCGGTCCACGGTGTCCAGCACCTCGTACGGCATCGCGCCGACCGTCCCCGTGTTGAGGTGCACGGTCGTCGGGTCCAGGGCGAACAGCTCGCGGATGCGGGCCCAGGACGCGGTGCGCAGCGGACTCTGCGCCGGTGACGCCGACACGGTGGCCGGGCCAGGGGACTCCACGGTACGGCTCACGGTGATCCCTTCGTAGCCGACGGCGGGCCCGGGGCTCGGCGGCGTTCCGGGCCGGGAACTGCAATCACTTTCTCAAGCGGACATGGTCAGGACTATCGCGCAAGTTGCGCTCCTGGCCTCCACTACACCTGACAGGCACTTGACTCAGGTATAGCATTCGACACAGTGCAGCGGCAGAGTCCGCCATCACGGGCCGGAGGGGACATGGACAGGTTGCAGTCGGCGCTGGCCCTCTACGAGGAGGCGATGGGCTACACCTACGCGGCAGCCCTGCGGGCCGCCGCCACCATCGGCGTCGCCGACCACCTGGTCGACGGCCCCCGTACGCCCGCCGAGCTGGCCGCCGTGACGGGCACCGACGCGGACGCGCTCCGGCGGGTGCTGCGTCTGCTGGCGGTCCGCGACGTGGTCCGCGAGTCCGACGGCCGGTTCGCGCTCACCGACAAGGGCGCGGCGCTGCGATCGGACTCGCCGGTGCCCGCGCGGGCCGGCATCCTCATGTTCACCGACACGATGTTCTGGACGATGAGCCACCGGGTGGCGAGCGCGCTGGGGCCGGAACGGCCCGCCTTCGCCGACATCTTCGGCAGCTCGCTGGACGCCTACTTCGACGGCGACGCCGAGGTCGAGGCGCTCTACTACGAGGGCATGGAGACGGTCAGCGCGGCGGAACACCTCATCCTCGCCCGTGCCGGCGACTTCCCCGCCACCGGCACCGTGGCGGACGTCGGCGGCGGCCGGGGCGGCTTCCTGCTCACCGTCCTGCGCGAGCATCCCGGCCTGCAGGGCGTGCTGCTGGACCGCGCGGAGGTGGTCGCCCGGCACCGGCTGGACGCCCCGGACGTGGCGGGGCGCTGGAAGGTGGTCGAGGGCGACTTCCTCCGCGAGGTGCCCCACGCCGACGTGCACGTGCTCAAGCGCATCCTGCACAACTGGGGCGACGAGGACAGCGTCCGGATCCTGACGAACTGCCGCCGGGTCATGCCCGCGCACGGCCGGGTGCTCGTGATCGACGCGGTCGTCCCGGAGGGCAACGACGCGCACCAGAGCAAGGAGATGGACTTCATGATGCTCGCCGCGCGCACCGGCCAGGAACGCACCGCCGCCGAGCTGGAGCCGCTGTTCACCGCGGCCGGGCTGCGCCTGGACCGGGTCGTCGGCACCTCGTCGGTCATGTCCGTCGCGGTCGGCGTGCCGGCCTGACCCGGGGAAGGGGCCGCAGACCCGTGCCGGACCACGACCAGCAGCCTCGCCACGGCGGGACGCTGCGCTACTACGGGCCCGGTGGCCTCGACCACCTGGACCCCGCCGCCGCCTACTACGCCTTCTCCCACCAGGTCATCCGGCTCTTCGCCCGGCAGCTGTTCAGCTACCCGACCACCGAGGACGCCGCCGCGCTGGTGCCGGTGCCCGACGTGGCCGCCGAACTGCCCACGGTGGACAACGGCGGGCTCAGCGAGGACGGCCGCACGTACACGATCCGCCTGCGCGACGGGGTCCGGTGGGACACCACGCCGCCACGGCCGGTGACCGCCGGGGACTTCGTGCGCGGCTTCAAGCGGATGGCCAACCCGGTCGCCGGGGCCGGCGCCATCGCCTACTACACGAGCACCATCGCCGGCATGGCGGAGTTCGCCGAGGGCTACCGCGCCCGCTTCGCCGATCGTACGCCCACCGCCGCCGAGCTGGCCGACTACCAGAACAGCCACGAGATCCGCGGCCTGTGGGCCAAGGACGACCGGACCCTGGTGATCGAGCTGCTGCGCCCCGCCAACGACATGCTCAACCTGCTGGCGATGCCGTTCGCCTCCGCCGCCCCGCGGGAGTTCGACGACCTCGTCCCGGACGGTCCGGACTTCGCGCGGCTGGTCCGCTCCAACGGGCCGTACCGCATCACCAGCTATGCCCGGGGCAGCCACCTGACCATGGACCACAACCCCGCGTGGCGGGCCGACGCCGACCCGATCCGCCGCCGCTACGTGGACCGCATCGAGGTCCGGATGGCGAGGGTGAGCGACGAGCGGGTCCGCGCCGAGATCGAGAGCGGGGCGGCCGACCTGTCGTGGGGCGCCGCCGTGGGCAGCCCCCGCCGGCGCGCCACCGACGCCGACCGGAACCTCGGCTGGGCGCTGAACCCCTACCTGGCGTTCAACCTGCACAGCCCGCACGAGCGGGGGGCGCTGCGCAAGCGGGGCGTCCGGCTGGCGATCGCGTACGCCGTGGACAAGGCGCGGCTGGTCCGGTTCTTCGACGACATGGACATCGGCACGGTGACCCGGCCCGCGCACACGGCCATCCCGCCGGGCAACTTCGGCCACCGCGAGTACGACCCGTACCCGACGCCGGGGGACCGGGGCGACCGGGCCCGCTGCCGGCAGCTGCTCGCCGAGGCCGGGTACCCCGACGGGCTGCGGCTCACCATGATCTACCGGATCGACGCGGTGCACGGCCAGGTGGCCAAGGCGATCGCCGAGGACCTGGGCGCGGGCGGCGTCGACGTCCGGCTGGTGGAGATCGACCAGACCGACGAGTACTACCGCATCCTCCAGGACCCGGCCCGCGCGGCGGCGGGGGAGTGGGACATCACCCCGGCCGCCTGGATGCCGGACTGGTTCGGCAACAACGGGCGGTCGTACGTCCAGCCCATGTTCCAGTCCAACACCGCCGCCGGCACGGCCAACTACGGCGGCTACCACAACCCGGTCGTCGACGACCTGATCGACCGAGCGCTGTCCGCCCGGACGGAGGCCGAGGCGGAGGAGCTGTGGCACCGGGTCGACCGGCAGGTGCTCCAGGACGTGGCGATCGTGCCGATCCTGGCCTGCGAGCCGACCATCGCGCACCTGGCCAGTTCCCGGGTGCGGGGCGCGATCCCGCTGCCGCACGTGGACCGCTGGTACGACGCGGCGAACCTCTGGCTGGACCCGCCCGACTGAATTCGGCCCGCGACTAATAGCAGCCTTGACTGATATAAGCGGCTCTTGTAGTTTTGCCTCGACGGGACTTCGTGATCCAGCTGCCCGAGTTCGCCTGTGACGCGACAGGAGTGAGCATGACAACCAATCCGGCCCTGGCCATCGAGACCCGCGAGCTGGTAAAGGCCTTCGGGCAGACGCGCGCGGTCGACGGACTGGACCTGGTGGTGCGGGCCGGGACGATCCACGGGGTGCTGGGCCCGAACGGGGCGGGCAAGACGACGGCCATCAAGATGCTCGCCACGCTGATGCGACCGACCTCCGGCGCCGCGTCCGTGCTCGGGCACGACGTGGTCCGCGAGGCCGCCGAGGTCCGGCGCCGCATCGGCCTCACCGGCCAGACCATGTCCCTCGACGAGGACCTGACCGGCATGCAGAACCTGATCCTCGCCGGCCGCCTGCAGGGTCTCCGGCACGCGTCCGCGGCCGCGCGGGCGGAGCAGCTGATGGAGGCGTTCAGCCTCAGCGAGGTCGGCAACCGGCTGGTGAGCACCTTCTCCGGCGGGCAGCGCCGGCGCATCGACGTGGCCGCGAGCATGGTGGTCGCCCCCGAGCTGCTGTTCCTCGACGAGCCGACCACCGGCCTCGACCCGCGCAGCCGCAGCGAGGTCTGGGAAATGATCCGGGGGCTGGTCCGGGAGGGGGGCACCGTCCTGCTGACCACGCAGTACCTCGACGAGGCGGACCACCTCGCCGACGAGCTGACGCTCATCGACCACGGCCGCATCGTGGCCCAGGGCACGCCGCCGGAGCTGAAGGCGAGCCGCGCCGCCGGCGTGCTCGAAATCCGGCTGCGTGACCCCGAGCGTCGGGCCGACGCGGGCACCCTGCTCGCCGGGGCCGTCGGCGCCTCCGTCGACCTCGACGCCGATCCGGCGCGGCTGTCGGTGCGGGTGACCGATCCCGACCGGGCGGCCCTGGCCCTGGGCGAGCTGGCGCGGGCCGGCATCCACGTCGACGACTTCACGCTCGGCCAGCCCTCGCTGGACACGGTGTTCCTCGCCCTCACCGGTCACTCGACGCTCGACGCCAGCGAAGAAGAGGAAGCAGAGGTACGGGCATGACGACACCCAGCACGGAGGTGAGGCCGCTGCCGGCTGAGATCTTCAGCCGGTCGGTGGCCGGCGCGGAACGGCCGCCACGTCCCGGCGCGCTGTTCGCCGTTCGCACGTTCGCCTGGCGGAATCTGATCAAACTCCGCTACGTGCACGACCACCTGGGCACCGCGGTGGTCTTCCCGATCGTCCTGACGCTGGTCTTCACCTACCTGCTCGGTGGCGCGATCGCCGGGTCGCCCCGGGAATACCTGCAGTTCTTCCTCCCCGGCGTGATCGTCCTGTCGCTGGTGTCGTCGAGCATGATGAGCGCGTTGACGCTCAACCGGGACATCGCGACCGGTATGTTCGACCGGGTCCGCAGCACGCCCATCTGGCAGCCCGCCGTGCTGGTCGGGGCTATGGCCGGCGACGCCGTGCGGTACGCCCTGACGTCGGTCGTGCCGCTGTCGGTGGGCCTGCTGCTGGGCTTCCGGGCGGAGGGCGGCCTGTCCGGCGTGGTGCTCGCCCTGCTCTACCTGCAACTGTTCACCTTCAGCGTCAACTGGCTGTGGATGCTGTTCGCGGTGCTGATCCCGCAGCCGGCCGCCGCCGCCGGTGTGGTCAACCTCCTGCAGTTCGTCCTGCTCTTCGGCAGCAACATCCTGGCCCCGTCGCAGACGATGCCGGGTTGGCTTGAGGCGGTGGTGAAGCTGAACCCGGTCACCCACGCCGCGACCGCCACCCGTGGGCTGATGCACGGCACGGTGACCTCGGGCGAGATGGGCGCCGGCCTGCTGGCCTGCGTCATCCTCGTCGCGGTGCTCGCCCCGCCCACCATCTGGCTCTACAACCGCAAGCAGCGCTGACGCCCCTCCCCGACGGCCCCGGTGCCCTGTTCCCCTCGCAGGGCCCGGGCCGTCGCGGCGTGTCCCGGTGGGCCGCGGATTCGCTACCGGCCGGGCGGAGGCGGCCCCCCTTCCCCAGGCATGGGTGCCCTCCAGGGGCCGCTACCTGCCGGCGCCGGGTAGCTTTCCCTGGCATTTGCGCCGTCCGGGAAGCCGTTACCGGCCGGCGGACAGACGACGGCCCCGGGCGGACTCACGTCCGTCCGGGGCCGCGTCGTGGTCGATCGAGCAGCTCCCCGCCCCGGCTACGAGCCGGAGTGGACCAGCGCCGCCCAGGCCTCGCCGCGCTCCTGCGAGATGCGCATCATCTCGGGGCTCGGCTCGAACTCCTCGGCCGCGTCCTCCGGGACCGGGCCGCCCGGCAGGTCGCCCCGGACGAACATGCCGAGGAAGTCGAGGGCCATCTCCCAGCCGATGCCGACCTCCACGAGCATCTGCTCCGAGGTCGTCGCGTGCTCGAGCTCCAGCAGGGTGCCGTCGCCCTCCTCGCTGAGTCGCAGCTCCACCTCGCTGTCCGGCTTGCCCTCATACACCCAGCTGATGGTGAGCCGCCGCGGCGGCTCGCAGCGCAGGATGTCGCCGCTGGCGTTGCCCTGCAGGGCGAAGTTGCCGCCCTCGCGGAGGTCGCCCTTGGGCTCGATGAACCAGCGGTTGATGCGGTTCGGGTCGGTGCAGGCGCTCCAGACCTCGTCAACGGGCGCGTCGTACCGCTGCCGGATGATGATGCTGCGGGCCTCGCCGGCCGGGATGGTGCGCCGGCCGAGGGCCCGCTCCGTCGCCTGACCTGATGCCACCGGGCCGTTCACTTCTTCGCCCCCTCTTCGTCGATCTTGTTCTGGAACGACTGGAGGATCGTCGGCCAGCCCTTGTCCATGCCGTTGCGGACCCGCTTGGCGTGCTTGGTGCCCATCCGGTCGAAGTGGGTGTGCTCGACGTCCACCCGGGTCTTCTTCTGGCCGTCGGCCACGAAGGTCACGGTGAACTCGCTCGCGTTGTCCGGGTCGATCCGGCCGAAGCCGTTGAGCCGCCAGCCGATGACCAGCGTGTCCGGCGAGTCCACCTTCCGGATCAGGCCGAAGGTGTGCTCCTCGCCCTGCTCGTCGATCTCGTACCAGCGACCGCCCTTCTTGTCGACGCCCAGCGGGGCCCCGACCTTGGTGGTGCGGAAGTTGTTCGGCCACCACTCGGGGAAGCCCTCGAGGAACACCGTGAAGGCGGTCTTGCGGTCGGCCTTGACAGTGACGCTGTGCCGGACGAACGGGTCGTAGTTCGGGGGCTTGGGCTTCTTCGCGGCGGTGCTCTTGGTGGTCGTGCTCTTCGCGGCCGGTGCGGTCTTCTCCTGAGTCATGTCTCGTCCTCACTGTCGCTGCGCGGAGGATGGGCGGGTCAGACGGGGTCTGCCCATCCTCCTCCATAAGTCGGCACGAACGTAAGTTATAGTTTATACGTAGTCCGGTCAATCGCGCGGCGAGCGCCACGGTTCCCGCCGGGTGTCGCCGTCCCGGGCCCGCGGCAGGTGTCGCTGGTCAGTCGCCCCACCGCAGGTACGCCGGCGCCGGGCGACCCGGCAACAGGCGCAGTGGGGCGTGGTCCAGCCCGAGCACCTCCCGCATCGCGATGTTCTCGCCGGGCCACTTCGGATTGTCGAGCTCGTCGAAGGCGACGATGCTGCCCTTGGTGAGGTAGGGCCGGATCGCCTCCAGGACGGCCTTCGTCGGCTCGTAGAGGTCGAGGTCGAAGTACGCCAGCGCGATGACTGTCTGCGGGTTCTCCGCGAGGTAGCGCGGCACCGTCTCCCGGACGTCCCCCTCGACGAGCACGCTGCGCCGCGTCACGTGCCCGAAGAAGTCGCTGCACTCGTGCGCGTCCAGCACCTCTTTCAGGTATGCCGGATAGCCCCCGGGCACGGCGAACCGGCCCTCGTACGCCGTCGGGCCGACGCGGTCGACGTCGTTGACGTCGGGGAATCCGGTGAAGGTGTCGAAGCCGACGATGCGCCGCAGCGGGTTGTAGGGCTCGTAGACACCACGCAGGGCGGCGAAGGTGGCGAGGTGACGGCCGAACCGGACGCCGAACTCCATGATCACGCCCGGGACGTCGAGGACCTCACGGTAGAGCGCGTCCATGGAGAGCAGGTCGGTCATCTGGTGGCGGCGCAGGAACAGGGGGAGGTTGTTGACCAGTTCCTCTGTCGGGATTGGGGAGTTGGTCAAGAGCTTCGTCAGGCGCTGGGTGGTCTCCGTCTCCTCCGGTGAGTCGTGTACGAACGCACGCAGGTCCTGGCCGTCGCCGCTGTCCATCCGCAGCCTCCACTACCTAGATCACTTTATAGTTTCAAGCGTAGTAGAGGGGGGTTGTCCACACAACAACAAGGTCGGTCCGCAGGGCTCCGCCTGCCGGGCGCTCGATCGCCGGTTTCAGCAAGGTGGACCATCCTGAAGCGACAAGCCGCGTGCTACATATGACTGAAGTGCAAGGTCGCCTCCCTCAGCTCCGGAAAGGCGAGTGATCGCGGTGCGCGTGTTGTTCTCCAGTCTCGGAACCCATGGCCACACCTATCCCCTGCTGCCACTGGCCACGGCGGCCCGTGCGGCGGGCCACGAAGTCACCTTCGCCACCGGCGAGGCCTTCGCGGGCACCCTGCGGAAGCTGGGCTTCGACCCGGTCGCCACGGGGATGCCTGTCTTCGACGGATTCCTGGCGGCGCTGCGGATCCGCTTCGACACGGACAGCCCCGAGGGGCTGACCCCCGAGCAGCTCAGCGAGCTGCCGCAGATCGTCTTCGGGCGCGTCATCCCGCAGCGCATCTACGACGAGCTCCAGCCGGTGATCGACCGGGTGCGTCCCGACCTCGTGGTGCAGGGGATCAGCAACTACGCCGCTGGTCTGGCCGCCCTCAAGGCGGGCATCCCGGCCGTCTGCCACGGCGTCGGCCGCGACACGCCGGACGAGCTGACCCGCTCCATCGAGCAGGAGGTGCACGGGCTGGCCCAGCGGCTCGGCCTCGACCTGCCGGCCGGGCGCATCGACGGCTTCGGCAACCCCTTCGTCGACATCTTCCCGCCGTCGCTGCAGGAGCCGGACTTCCGGGCCCGTCCGCACCGCTACGAGCTGCGCCCGGTGCCCTTCACCGAGCAGGGGGATGTTCCGGCCTGGGTGTCCTCGCGCGACACCGCCCGCCCGCTGGTGTACCTGACGCTCGGCACGGCCAGCGGCGGCACCGTCGAGGTGCTGCGGGCGGCGATCGACGGGCTCGCCGGCCTCGACGCCGACGTCCTGGTCGCCAGCGGCCCGTCCCTCGACGTCAGCGGCCTGGGCGACGTGCCGGCCAACGTGCGGCTGGAGTCGTGGGTGCCGCAGGCGGCGCTGCTGCCCCACGTCGACCTGGTGGTGCACCACGGCGGCAGCGGCACCACTCTCGGCGCCTTCGGCGCCGGCGTGCCGCAGCTGTCCTTCCCGTGGGCGGGGGACTCGTTCGCCAACGCCCAGGCGGTGGCGCAGGCCGGCGCTGGCGGCCACCTGCTGACAGACGACATCAGCCCCGACACGGTGGCGAGCGCCGCGAAGCGCCTGCTGACCGACGAGAGTTACCGGAAGGGAGCTCAAGCCGTAGCAGCCGAGATCGCCGCCATGCCGGGCCCCGACGAGGTCGTCCGCCTGCTGCCGGACTTCGCCGCCCGGAGCGCCGGCTGACCGCTGGCCCGCCGCCGGGGCCGACGCCCGTCGGCCCCGGTCGGCGCCCACCGGGGGCGGTGACGGCGGCGGGGGTGACCCCGGGGCACTCGCCTCGGCTCATCGCGCCCGCCGGGCGGATGGCCGGCGCGCCGGCGACACGCCGACGGGTGTGTCCCCTCGCGGCCTCTGGCCCGTGCCCCGGCCGCGCCGCGCGCGGCCACCCGTACTGCTCAGCCCTCGTCGGCGGCCCGGGGGCGCGGCCGGCGCCCGGCGGACCGGCCGGTGCGGTCCTCGGTCGACCGCGCGCGACCGCGCGCGATCTCGGTGCCCAGGGCGTCGAGGCGCTGGTTCCAGAAACGCCGGTAGCGCTCCAGCCACCGGTCGAGCTCCTGCAGGGGGGCGGGGTCGACCGCGTAGAGCCGCCGGGTGCCCTGCGGGCGGACGGTGGCGAAGCCGTTCTCCCGCAGCACCCGCAGGTGCTGGGAGACGCCGGGCTGGGAGATGCCGAACTCGCGCTGCACGACCGCACCGACCTCACCGGCCGACAGTTCGCCGTCCGCCAGCAGCTCGATGATGCGCCGGCGGACGGGATCGCCCAGGATGTCGAACGCGTGCACGGGTACGACAATATCAGACCGGGGTTATAGAAGCCGCATGTTCGGCCGGTCGGGCCGCCGGGGCGGCCGACGGACGGGCGGCCACGCCGCGAGGGGGAGAGATGTTCGGACCGGAGCATGCCGAGGTGTACGAGGCCGCCTACCGCGGCCGCGGCAAGAGCTGGCACGACGAGGCGTCGGATGTGGCCGACCGGATCCTGGCCGCCCGCCCCGACGCCGTCCGGCTGCTCGACGTCGGCTGCGGCACGGGCGCGCACCTCGAGACCTTCGCCGCCCGCTTTCCCCACGTGGAGGGGCTCGAACTGGCCCCGGCGATGCTGGCGCTGGCCCGACACCGGCTGCCCGGGGTGCGCCTGCACCCCGGGGACATGCGGGCGTTCGACCTCGGCGTCACGTTCGACGCGGTGACCTGCCTGTTCACCGCGGTCAACTTCCTCGGCACGGTGGCCGAGATGCGGGCCGCCGTGGCCACGATGTCGGCCCACCTGGCGCCGGGCGGCGTGCTGGTGCTCGAGCCGTGGTGGTTCCCGGAGCGGTTCATCGACGGGTACGTCGGCGGCGACCTGGTGCGCGAGGAGGGCCGCACGGTGGCGCGGGTGTCGCGGTCCACCCGGCAGGGGCGGGTGACGCGGATGGAGGAGCGCTGGCTCGTCGGCGACGCCGCCGGGATCCGGGAGTTCAGCCAGGTCGGCCTGCTCACCATGTTCACCCGCGAGGAGTACGACTCGGCGTTCGCGGCGGTCGGCTGCGAGTCCGCGTACGTCGAGGGCTGGTTGACCGGCCGGGGCCTTTTCGTGGCGACGCGCACCGGCGGCTCCGCCACCCGGTCAAAGGGCTGACCGCCCGGGTCGAGCGGCTCGACGGTCGATCTTTCCGAGCCCTTCACATAGCCGACGGGACGCTAGCCGCGGCATCACGGCCGTGGAAGTCTTCTGTTCGTAACGATCTATTCGTCAGTTTGTCGGAAAATGCTGGAACCGGACAGTCGGCGGCGATCTCGTGAACAGTTCGCGGATTCGTCGGAATGTGTCCCGGTTCATTTTCCGTGCCTGACCGGACCGAACACGACGGCGTGCTGCGCCCGCCCGAGGACGGCGCGGGACGCCGTGTGGTCCGGCCGGCCACGGCCGACAGACACCGCTGGGCCGTCGCCGTCGGGTTCCTGATGGCGACGTGACAACGTGGCCACGGCTGCCCCCGGCGGGACGGCCGCACCCGGACCGACCCGCCCGCCACCCGCCGGCGGTGAAGGCCGACGCACCGGCCCGACCTACCTGACGACCAGTCCGTCGTCGGCCTGGGCGGTCCACCACGGGTTGCGGCGGGCCCACTCGACGGTCCGGCGCAGGCCGGTCACCAGCGGTACGCGGGCCCGCCAGTCCAGCAGCGCGGCGGCCTTGCCGCAGTCCGGTACGCGGCGGGGGATGTCCTGGTAGCGGGAGCCGAGCCCGGCTCCGGTGTCCGCGTTCTGGGCCGTCACCGGCACCCCGGCCACCGTGCCGGCCAGCCGGATCGCCTCGGCGACGGTGGTCTCCACGCTGCTGCCGATGTTGAAACACTCGCCGACGGCGCGCGGGTGGGCGGCGGCCAGCAGGGTCGCCTCGGCCGCCTCGTCGATCCAGGTGAAGCACCGCGTCTGGCGGCCGTCGTCGTACACCACGGGCGGAACGCCCCGCAGCAGGCGGGCGACGGTGCGGCTCAGGACGTAGGCCGGGCGCTGGCGCGGGCCGTAGACGTTGAAGTACCGCAGGACCGTCACCGGCAGGCCCTCCTGCCGGTGGAACGCGAACGCCAGGTGCTCGGCCGCCGCCTTGCTCGTCGAGTACGACCACCGGTCCGTCGCCGTGCTGCCGAGCACCCGGTCGTCGTCCTCCCGCCACGGCACCCGCGGATTGCGCCCGTACACCTCGCTCGTGCTGGACACCACGACCCGGGCGCCGGCGCGCAGCGCGGCGCGCAACGCGTTCCGGGTGCCGTCCACGTTGATCTCGACCACGTCCAGCGGCCGACTGAGGTACCGGTCGACGCCGACGACCGCCGCGAGGTGGTAGACCTCGTCCACCCCGGTGGCGGCAGCCGCCAGCCCGTCGGCGTCCCGGACGTCGCCGCGGACGTGCCGGATCGCGCCCGGCGGGTGCTCCAGGTCGGGCGGCGGGTCGGCGAGGTCGAAGACAACGACCTCGTCACCCCGGCGGACCAGCCGCTCGACGACGTGACTGCCGACGAAGCCGAAGCCGCCGGTGACCAGTGATCTGGGCACTGTTCCTCACCTTCCAATGCCGCGGTAGGCGAAGCCGAACCGGTGCAGCTCGCGGATGCGCGCCGGCGAGAGGTGCATGCGGCCGTCGAAGACCAGGCAGGGCTCGTCCACCCGCTCGGCCAGGGCGCCGAAGTCGAGCTCGTGGAACTGGCGGTGCCCGGCGAGGAAGGCCAGGCAGCCCGCCCCGCTCACCGCCTCGTCCAGGCTCGCCGTCGGTGCGGTGCCGAACCGGGCGACGATCTCGGCGGGGTCGGCCAGCGGGTCGAAGATCCGGACCCGGAAGCCGCTGTCGCGCAGCGCCGCCACGACCCCGCGCACCGGAGTGTTGCGGACGTCCCCGGTGTCGTTCTTGAACGCCGCACCGAGCACGGCGATCGTCGTGTCGGACCGGTCCCGCCCCAGCTTGACCAACTCGTCGGCGATGACGGCGGCGGTGTGCCGGGGCATGTCGTCGTTGACCGCGCGCGCGGTCTCGACCGTGCGCAGGGGCACGCCCCGGTCCCGCCCGTCCCGCCACGCCATCCACGGGTCCTTCGTCAGGCAGGAGCCGCCGACACCCACTCCCGGCAGCAGCAGGTTCACCATGCTGCTGCCCTTGGGTAGGGTGTTCGCCGCGCCGATGACGTCGAGGACGTCCACGCCCAGCACCGCGCAGTACCGGGCGAGCTCGTTGGCGATCGCCACGTTCGCGTCGATCCACCAGTTGGTCGCGAGCTTGACCACCTCGGCGGCCTCGGCCGACGGCACCTGCCGGACGTCCACGCCGAGCGCGGACCGCCAGAACCGTTCGGCCGCGGCGGCGCTGCGCGGGCCGCACCCGCCCACCACCACCGGCAGCGTCCGCACCTGCGCCAGCGCCACCCCCTCGGCGAGTCGCTCCGGGCAGAAGGCCAGCCCGAAGTCGCGCTCGTGCACCAGCCCGCCGCTCTCGAGCAGGGGCGCGACGAGGGTCCGGGTGGTGCCGGGGGAGACCGTCGACTTGAGGATCACCAGTTGCCCGGCGCGCAGCCGCGGGGCGATCTGCTCGCACGCCGCCACGAGCTGGTCGGTGACCATCTCGTGGCCGGCGTCGGTCGGGGTGCCGACCGTCACGACCACCACGTCCGCCGCGCCGACCGGGTCGTACGACGTGCTGGCCGTCAGCCGTCCGGTGGCGGCGAGGTCCCGGACGGCGCCGGCCAGGCCGGGTTCGGGCAGCCGGCAGCGGCCGGCCCGCAGGTCCGCGACGGTGCCCGGGTCGCTGTCGACGGCGACCACTTCGGCGCCGCGGCCGGCGAGGGTGACGGCGAGACAGGTGCCGACGTAGCCGGCACCGGCGATGACCACCCTCAGCGGGGACGGTCCGCCCGGGTCGGGAAGGAACGGCATGATGGCCCGGCACCGCCTTCCTGGTCACGACCTCGTGGTCCTGTCGCCGGCACGCGCGCGTGCCCGTGCCGCCGGGTCACGCGATGGCCGCCGCGGCCAGCGCGGTGCGGCCGGCCGGCCAGGCCGGGCCCGACCGGCCCACCGGGCCGGACAGCCGCGTGAACGTCTCGACGAGCCGGCACACCGGGCCGATGGCCAGCGCCGGCGGGTCGGTCGGCCGCGGCGGCGCGGTGGCGACCGGGGCGGCCGCGCAGCCGTCCTGGGGCAGCACCAGCTCGGCGGTGCCGACCAGGTGGCTGGTGGGCTCCTCGTCCACCAGGGCCCGGGTCAGCGTGCTGTCGCCCCGGACCAGCACGACCCGGGCCTGGTACGTGCCCGGGCGCGCCAGCACCGGGACCTGCGCGCCGTCGGGGGCCACCGCCCACGCGGTCGACGCGTCCGCGGCCTCCCCGTCGGCCCGCAGGCCGACCAGCACCAGGTCGCCGGGCTCGCTGGCGGGCACGTGCAGCACCATCCGGGGCCGGGTGACCTCCGTGACGGCGTTGCGCAGCCAGCCCGCCAGGACGTGGCAGGGCCGGCCGGCCAGCAGCCGGGACATCTGCCGGAAGTGCCCCGGCGACGTGCCGACCAGCCGGGAGAACTGGGTGGTGAAGGTCCCCGCGCTCGTGTAGCCGACATGGCCGCTGATCGCGGTCACCGTCAGGCCGGAGTGCAGCAGCATCCGGCGGGCCTCCGCCATCCGCAGCGCGGCGAGGAAGCGGGCCGGGGTCATCGTGGTCACGTCACGGAACAGCCGGTGGAAGTGGAACGGGCTGAAGGGAACCACCCGGGCCAGGTCGGCCAGCTGCAGCGGCTCCGACAGATGCCGGCGCATGTAGTCGATGGCCCGCGCCGCAGCCGCCTCCCGGGACTGCTCCATCGTGCTCCGGGCAACGCCAGACGTCGATTTCACATCAGCTCCCTGTGGCAGTGGATCGGGCACCGCAGAGGAGTCTGCGTAGTCCTCCTTGACGATTTCTTGAACGCCTCGGCAACCGGCTGGGGGCGCCATTGGCGGGTCAGCCGAGCAAGTTGGGAGAAGTGGATCCGATGAACGCCGTGAAACATGGGTCCGTAGCGGTACGGCGATCCGGTGCTCCCGTCGGAGCTGGATTTCGACGAACCATTTCGTCAACTGTCGTCTGATTTAACCGCGTCCCACCTGCGGGAGGAGTGCGCCATGCCCGCCAATTGGCGAACCATTCGTCAATACGTCCTGACGCCGGGGATGGCCCAGACCACCTTCGCGACCCGGGGCTTCCGCGCCCGGGACGAGCCGACCCGTGAGCGGCTTGAGTCGGTCGGCGCCCACTTCCTCACCGGCTACGGGCACGCCGTCGGCGTGCGCGGCCCGGACGAGGCGGCCGTGGCGCTGGAGACCGTCGAGCCGGAGCTGCGCGGGTTCGCGTACGAGGGCGCGGCGATGGGCCTCGCCGTCCTGGACGGGCTGACCGGTGGCCGCCGGGTCGCCCGGTTCCTGGCCGGGCCGGCCGCCCGGCACGTCTACATGGTCCATGTCGGGGTGGGCTGGGCGATGGCCCGCCTGCCCCGCTGGCGTCGGCACGCCATCCAACCCGCCGACCGGTTGCTGGGCTGGCTCGCCCTGGACGGCTACGGATTCCACCAGGCGTACTTCCACACCCGGCGGTACGTGCGGTCGCACCGGCGCGACGAGGTGCTGCCCTGGCCCGGCGACCCGATCGGGCGGTGGACCGGGCGCGTCGTGGACCAGGGCATCGGCCGCGCGCTGTGGTTCGTCGAGGGCGGCGACACCGACCGGATCGCCGACACGGTCGACGGTTTCCCGCCGGACCGGCACGAGGACCTGTACAGCGGGGTGGCGCTGGCCGCCACGTACGCCGGCGGGGCACCGCCCGAGGACCTGCGGCGGCTGCGCGAGCGCAGCGGCGCGTACGCCCCGGCGATGGCCCAGGGCAGCGCCTTCGCGGCGGAGGCCCGGGAGCGCGCCGGACTGACCACCGCGCACACCGCGGCCGCCACCGACGTCTTCTGCGGCGCGCCACCGGCCGAGGCGGCGGCGGTCACCCAGGCCGCGTTGGCCGACCTCGACCGGGACGGGCCGGAGCCGGCCTACCTGGTGTGGCGGCAGCGGATCGCCAAGCAGTTCGTGACGCTGGGGAGGTGCTGACCCTTGTCGGCAATCATCACTATGTTCCGCCGGCAGATCGCCGGGCTGGTCGCGCTGGTGCTGCTCACCGGCATGTACGTGCTGGTCCGGCAGCCGGAGGCGAACGCCGACGAGCGGCGCGCCATGGCCCAGCCGTACCGGTTCACGCCGATGTCGCTGCCGATGCCGGGCGGGCTGCCGCAGCAGTCGATCCGCCGGGTCAACGGCGCGTACCAGCACCTGGCGGCGTGGATCTCCTCCGTCGGCGCCGGCGTCGCGATGAACGACCTGGACGGTGACGGGCTGGCCAACGACATGTGCGTCACCGACCCGCGCGTCGACCGCGTCGTGGTGACCCCGGCCCCGACCGCCGGCGCCGAGCGTTACCAGCCGTTCGTGCTGGACCCCGCGCCGCTGCCGACGAACCCGTACATCGCCCCGATGGGCTGCCTGCCCGGCGACCTCAACGCCGACGGCCGCACCGACCTGCTCGTGTACTGGTGGGGCCGGACCCCGGTGGTCTTCCTGGCCCGGGCGGACGCGACCGGACTGTCCCGGGACGCCTACCACCCGGTCGAGCTGGTGCCGGGCGCGTCGACCGGCGGGAGCCGTTACGACGGGCCGAAGTGGAACACCAACGCCGCCACGCTGGCCGACTTCGACGGGGACGGGCGGTTGGACGTCTACATCGGCAACTACTTCCCCGACAGCGCCGTCCTCGACGACACCGTGCACGGCGGGGTGGCGATGAACCGGTCCATGTCCAACGGCCTCAACGGCGGCGAGGACCACGTGTTCCGATGGACCGGCGCCACCGCCGGCGCCACGCCGAGCGTCTCCTTCGCCGAGGTCCCGGACGTCTTCGACACCAAGGTCTCCCGGGGCTGGACCCTGGCCGTCGCCGCCAACGACCTCGACGGCGACCAGTTGCCCGAGCTGTACGTGGCCAACGACTTCGGGCCGGACCGGCTGCTGCACAACCGGTCGGAGCGGGGGCGGGTCGCCTTCGCGCTGGTCGAGAGCCCGGGGCTGCCCGGCCTGACCCCCAAGTCCAAGCGGCTCGGCCACGACTCGTTCAAGGGCATGGGCGTGGACTTCGGTGACATCGACGGCGACGGCATGTTCGACCTGTACGTCGGCAACATCACCACCTCGTTCGGCATCCAGGAGAGCAACTTCGCGTTCGTCAACACCGCCGCCGACACCGATGCGCTGCGCGCCGCGCTGCGGGCCGGCGAGGCGCCGTGGCACGACCGGAGCGCCGAGCTGGGCCTGGCCTGGAGCGGGTGGAGCTGGGACGTCAAGTTCGGCGACTTCACCAACCGCGGCGAACCGGCCATCGTGCAGACCGCCGGCTTCGTCAAGGGCGAGGTCAACCGCTGGGCGCAGTTGCAGGAGGCGGCCACCGCCAACGACGACCTGCTGTCCAACCCCCGCTGGTGGCCTAGGGTCGAGCAGGGCGACGACATCGCCGGGGGCCAGCACCTGGCCTTCCACGTCCGGGGCGCCGACGGCCGCTACGAGGACCTCAGCCATGAACTGGGCCTGGCCGACCGGGTGCCCAGCCGGGGCATCGCGACCGGCGACGCCGACGGCGACGGGCGGCTCGACTTCGCCGTCGCCCGGCAGTGGGACGCTCCGGTCTTCTACCGCAACGACAGCCCGGACACCGGGTCCTTCCTCACCCTGCGGCTGCTGCACGAGCAGGCGCCGGCCGCCGGCCCCCTCGCCGGGGCGGGGTCGCCGGTCGTCGGCGCGCAGGTCCGGGTGACCACCCCGGACGGCCGGGTGCTCGTCGACCGGGTCGACGGCGGCAGCGGCCACTCGGGCCGGCGCAGCAACGAGGTGTCGCTCGGTCTCGGCGACGTGACCGGCCCGGTGTCGGTCCACCTCACCTGGCGGGACCGGTCCGGCGTCCCGCACGAGCAGGAGCTGTCGCTCACCGCCGGTCGACACACCCTCACCCTCGGTTCGCAGGCTCGGGAGGTCTCGCGATGACGCAGAAGCCGGCGAAGGACCCGCGGATCACCGCGCTGCGCAGGTTCGCCATCTCCATCACCATCCTCAACATCGCCGGCTACACCGTGCTCGGCTTCGAGCAGGCCTGGGCGTGGCCGCTGATCGCGCTCGCCACCGGCTACACCGTCGAGCTCGGGTTGGAGATCATCGGCGCGCGGGCCGAGCAGCGCCCGCCCCGGTTCCGCGGCAACGGCCTGCGCGGCCTGGTCGAGTTCCTCTACCCCGCGCACATCACCGCCCTCGCGGTGAACATGCTGCTGTACGTCAACGACCGCCTGCCGGTGATGATCTTCGCGGTGGCCGTGGCGATCAGCGGGAAGTGGCTGCTGCGGGTGCCGGTCAACGGCCGGCTGCGGCACTTCATGAACCCGTCCAACTTCGGCATCGCCGTGGTGCTGCTGCTCTTCCCGTGGATCTCGATCTCCCCGCCGTACCAGTTCACCGAATACCTGGAGGGCCCCGCGGACTGGATCGTCCCCGCGGTCATCGTCGTCTTCGGCACCATGCTCAACGCGAAGCTCACCGGCCGGATGTGGCTGATCGCCGGCTGGCTGGGCGTCTTCGTGCTCCAGTCGGTGGTGCGGGGGCTCGTGCTGGACACCTCCATCCCGTCGGCGCTGGCCACCATGACCGGGGTGGCGTTCGTCCTGTTCACCAACTACATGATCACCGACCCGGGGACGACCCCGTCGCGGCCGCTGTCCCAGTTCGCCTTCGGCGGCGGGGTGGCCCTGGTGTACGGCGTCCTCACCGGCGCGTCCATCGTCTACGGCCTCTTCTTCGCCACCGCCATCGTCTGCCTGATCCGGGGCGGCTTCCTCTGGTCGCTGCACGCGGTGCGCGTCGCCGCCCGCGACGGCAGGGGCACGACGCCCGCCGCCCCGGGGACCGTCGACGGCACAGTGCCACCCGTGGCCCGCGAGATGGTGCGGGCATGAGCAGGATCGCCGTCGTCGGCCTGGCCTGCCGCTTCCCGGACGCCGCCGGCCCCGGGCAGCTGTGGGAGAACGCCCTCGCCGGGCGGCGCGCGTTCCGGCGCCTGCCCGACGAGCGGATGCGGGCCGCCGACTACTGGTCCCCGGACCCGGCCGCCCCCGACCGCTACTACGCCGGCAACGCGGCCGTCATCGAGGGCTACGAGTTCGACCGGGTCGGGTTCAAGGTCAGCGGGAGCACGTACCGGTCCACCGACCTCACCCACTGGCTGGCCCTCGACATGGCCGCGCAGGCACTCGCCGACGCCGGGTACCCCGAGGGCGACGGGCTGCCGCGGGAGCGGACGGCGGTGGTCGTCGGCAACACCCTCACCGGCGAGTTCACCCGGGCCGGCATGATGCGCCTGCGCTGGCCGTACGTCCGGCGCGTGGTGGGCGCCGCCCTCGGCGAGCAGGGCTGGGACGGCGACCGGGTGGCGGCCTTCCTCGCCGACCTGGAGCGCTCCTACAAGGCGCCGTTCGCCGAGATCACCGAGGACAGCCTCGCGGGCGGCCTGTCCAACACCATCGCCGGGCGGATCTGCAACCACTTCGACCTGCACGGCGGCGGGTACACCGTGGACGGGGCCTGCGCCTCCTCGCTGCTGTCGGTGGTAACCGCCTGCCGCAGCCTGACCGACCTCGACGTCGACGTGGCGGTGGCCGGCGGCGTGGACCTGTCCATCGACCCCTTCGAGATGGTCGGCTTCGCCAAGACCGGCGCGCTCGCCGGCGACGAGATGCGCGTCTACGACCGCCGGTCCAACGGGTTCTGGCCCGGCGAGGGCTGCGGCATGGTGGTGCTCATGCGGGAGCGGGACGCGCTCGCGCAGGGCCGGCGCATCTACGCCTCGGTGGCCGGGTGGGGCGTCTCCTCGGACGGCCGGGGCGGCATCACCCGGCCGGAGGCGGCCGGCTACCGGCTGGCGCTGCGGCGCGCGTACCAGCGGGCCGGTTTCGGGGTGGACACCGTGCCGCTGTTCGAGGGGCACGGCACCGGCACGGCCGTCGGCGACGGCACCGAGCTGCGGGCCCTGAGCGAGGAGCGCCGGACGGCCGACCCGGACGCCGCCGCCGCCGCGATCGGATCCATCAAGGGGATGATCGGTCACACCAAGGCCGCAGCCGGGGTGGCCGGCCTGATCAAGGCCGTGCTGGCCGTGCACCACCAGGTCGTCCCGCCGACCGTCGGGTGCGTCGAGCCGCACCCGGAACTCACCGCGGACCGGCCCGCGCTGCGCGCCGTACGGCGGGCCGAGCCGTGGCCGGCCGGCGCCGCGCAGCGGGCCGGCGTCACCGCGATGGGCTTCGGCGGCATCAACACCCACCTCGTCGTCGACGGCCCCGCCCGCCCCCGCCGCCGGTCCCTGGACCGGCGGACGCAGCAGCTCGCCCGGTCCGTGCAGGACGCCGAGCTGCTCCTGGTCGACGCGGACACCCGCGACGAGCTGCACGACCGGCTGGACGACCTGCGGACGGTCGTGGCCGGGCTGGCCTTCGCCGAGCTGGGCGACCTCGCCACGACCCTGCACCGGGGCCAGCGCGGCCGCGCGTACCGGGCGGCGGTCGTGGCCCGGTCGCCGGAGGAGGCCGACCGCGGTCTCGGACTGGCGGCCCGGGCCCTGGCGCCCGGGGGCGCCGGGACACTGGTCGACCCGGCGCGGGGCGTCTTCGTCGGCCGGGTCACCCGGCCGGCCCGGGTCGGCTTCCTGTTCCCCGGCCAGGGCTCCGGCCGGGGCTGGGGCGGTGGGGCGCTGCGCCGGCGGTTCACCGAGGTGGACGACGTCTACCGGGCGGCCGGGGAACCGCCCAGGGACGAGGCGGCCGGGTCGACCGCGTTCGCCCAACCCCGGATCGTCACGGGCTCACTGGCCGGGCTGCGCGCCCTCGCCGCGCTCGACATCGACGCGACCGTCGTCGTCGGCCACAGTCTCGGCGAGCTCACCACGCTGCACTGGGCGGGCTGCCTCGACGAGGACGAGCTGCGGGAACTCGTCACGCTCCGGGGCGAGGCCATGGCCAGGCACGCCGCGCCGGGGGCGATGCTCGGCGTCACCGCCGGGCCGGAGGAGACCGTCGCCCTGCTGGCCGGCACCAGCGCGGTGATCGCGGGCTACAACGGGCCGCGGCAGACGGTTGTCGCCGGAGGCGACGACGTCGTGGCCGAGGTGGCCCGGCGGGCCGCGACGGCGGGGGTGAGCTGCACCCGGCTGCCCGTCCCGCACGCCTTCCACTCGCCGCTGATGACACCGGCGGCCTCCGCCTTCGCCGAGCGCCTGCGGTCCCGCCGGTTCGGGCCGCTGCTGCGCCGGGTGGCCTCGACGGTGACCGGCGCCGTCCTTCCGTCGGACACCGACCTGCCGCAGCACCTGCACCGGCAGATCGAGGCTCCGGTGCGCTTCGCCGCCGCGCTGGCACGCGCCGCCGCCGAGGTCGACCTGTTCCTCGAGGTCGGCCCCGGCAAGGTGCTCACCGGGCTGGCCCGCGAGCAGGCGCCGGACGTGCCGGCGCTGGCGGTCGACACCGACGCCGAGTCGCTGTCCGGCCTGCTCGCCGCGGTCGGCGCGGTGTACGCGCTCGGCGGGCCGGCCGCGTACCCGGCCCTGTTCGAGGACCGACTGACCCGACCGTTCGACCCGCACCGCGCCCGCACCTTCTTCGCGAGCCCGTGCGAGGCGGCACCCGAGCTGGCCGGGCCGGCGCCGGCCGCGGTCGAACCGGTCCCGGCTCCGGCCCCGGCCGACGAAACCCCGCTGCCGGCCGCCACCGGCGCGCTGGAACTGGTGCGGCACCTCGTGGCGCAGCGCGCCGAACTGCCGGTGGAGGTGCTCCGGGACGACAGCCGGTTCCTCGACGACCTGCACATGAGCTCGATCACCGTCGGCCAGCTCGTCAACGAGGCCGCCCGCGCCATGGGGCTCTCCGCGGTGGCGATACCGACCAACTTCGCCACCGCCACCGTCCGGGAGATGGCCGAGGCGCTGGAGGCCCGGGAGCGCGAGGCCCCGCACGAGCGCGCGGACCTCGTCGCCGGCGTCGCGCCGTGGGTGCGTACCTTCGTCGTCGACCTGGTCGACGAGCCGCTGTCGGTGACGGACCCGACGGAGCCGTGCGGTCGCTGGCAGGTGTTCGCCGACCCCGACCACCCGCTCGCGGACGCGCTGGGCCGGGCCCTGGAGGCGGGCGGCGTCGGCGACGGCGTGCTGGTCTGCCTGCCCGACGAACCCGACGAGGAGCACCTGGCCGTCGCGGTGCGCGGGGCCCAGGCGGCGCTGCGCCAACCGCCCGGCGGGCGGCTCGTGGTCGTGCAGCCGGCGGCGCGGGCGGGAGCGGTGGCCAAGACCGCCCGGTTGGAGGGCGACCGGCTGCGGACCACCGTCGTGACCACCCCCCTCCACCCGGCCGCGGTCGACCGGGTGGTCGCCGACGTCGCCGCCACGGAGGACTTCACCGAGGTGGTGTACGACCCGGGCGGCGGCCGCCGGGTGCCCGTGCTGCGCCCGCTGCCCGCGTCCGGCGCCGAGCCGGACGCGCTGCCGCTGGGCCCGGCCGACGTGCTGCTGGTGACCGGCGGCGGCAAGGGCATCACCGCCGAGTCCGCGCTGATGCTGGCCCGGGAGAGCGGCGCCCGGCTGGCCGTCCTCGGCCGGTCCGACCCCGCCGCCGACGAGGCCCTGGCCGGCAACCTGATGCGGCTCGCGGACGCCGCGTCCGACCTGCGCTACCTGCGTGTCGACGTCACCGACGCCGACGCGGTGGCCGACGCGGTCGCCGCGGTGACCGCCGACTGGGGCCCGGTGACCGCCGTGCTGCACGGCGCCGGGCAGAACACCCCGACCGCGCTCGTCGACCTGGACGAGGCGGCCCTGCGGGGCGTGTTCGCCGCCAAGGTCGACGGCCTGCGGGCGGTCCTCGCCGCGGTCGATCCCGCACAACTGCGCCTGCTGGTCACGTTCGGCAGCATCATCGGTCGGGCCGGACTGCACGGCGAGGCGCACTACGCCGCGGCGAACGAGGCGCTGGCCGAGCTGACCCGGGAGGTGGCCGCGACGCGGCCGGGGTGCCGCGCCGTCTGCCTGGAGTGGTCGGTGTGGTCCGGGGTCGGCATGGGGGAGCGGCTGTCGGTGGTCGAGTCGTTGAGCGGCTCCGGCGTCACCCCGATCAGCCCCGACGACGGCCTGCGGGTCCTGCGCGAGGTGGTCGCCGACGACACGCTGCCTCCGGTGGTGGTGGTCACCGGGCGCACCGGCGGCGTGGAGACCCTCCGCTACCACCGCTCCGAGTTGCCGCTGCTGCGCTTCACCGAACGACCGCTGGTGCGTTACGACTGCATCGAGCTGGTCTGCGAGGTCGACCTGGCCCGCACCACGGATCCGTACCTCGAGGACCACCGGCTCGACGGCGACCTGCTGTTCCCGGCAGTGCTCGGGTTGGAGGCCATGGCCCAGGTGGCCACCGCCCTGGCCCGGCACCCGGGAGTGCCCGTGATCGAGGAGGTCCGGTTCGACCGCCCGGTGGTCGTCGACCCGGACACCGGCACGACCGTACGCATCGCCGCGCTGGTCCGGTCGGAGCAGGTCATCGACGTCGTCCTGCGCAGCGCGGCGACCGGTTTCGCGGCCGACCACTTCCGCGCCCGGCTCCGGTTCGCGCCGGACGAGACCTACCCGGCGTACACCGCGGCTCCGGTGCCGGCGGAGCTGCCGGCCGTACCGCTCGACCCGGCCCGCGACCTCTACGGCGACGTGTTGTTCCAGGCCGGTCGGTTCCGCCGGATCAAGGGCTACCGGCAGGTGGCGGCGCGGGTCGCCGAGGCCGAGGTCGTCACCAGCGACGCCGCCTCCTGGTTCAGCGCCTTCCTGCCGGGCCGGCTGGTGCTCGGCGACCCGGGCGCCCGGGACGCGTTCATGCACGGTATCCAGGTGTGCGTGCCGGACGCGACGCTGCTGCCGGAGGGCATCGACCGGATCTGGTCGGCGGGGCCCAAGTTGTCGGCCACCGAGGCCGTGACGATGACCGCGCGGGAACGTGAGCAGCACGGCACCGCCTACGTGTACGACGTTGTCGTCCGGGACGCCACCGGCGCGGTGATCGAGCACTGGATGGGCCTGCGACTGCGTGCCGTGCGTCCGCACGCGCCGCGCGGGTCCTGGCCGCCCGCGCTGCTGGGGCCGCTGCTGCAAAGACGGCTCGCCGAGGTGTTCCCCGGCGACATCGCCGTCGCCGCCGCGCCCGGCGGCGGGCCCCGCGACTCCGGCGCGCTGCTCTCCCGCGCGCTGGGCCAGCCCGTGGTGGTGCGGCACCGGCCCGACGGACGGCCGGAGGTCGCCCTGCCGTGCACCGTCTCCGTGGCGCACTCGGCGCCGCTCGACCTCGCCGTCGCCGGGGACGGGACGCTCGCCTGCGACGCCGAGCTGGTGGCCGCCCGCCCGGCGGACGTGCGGCACGACCTGGTGGGTCGGCACGGCGCCGTGGCGGCGCTGCTCGTCGCGGAGGTGGGCGACCCGCCGGACGTGGCGGCCACCCGGGTCTGGTGCGCGGAGGAGTGCCTGCAGAAGGCCGGCCGCCCCGAGGGCCGGCTCACCCTGCTGCCCGGTGCGCTCCCGGACGGCTGGGTGGTGCTGGACGCCGGCGACGTCCGGATCGCCACCCGGGTCGTCGCGGTGGCGGGAGCGGCGGCGCCGACCGTGGTCGCCGTGCTCGGCGGGGCGGGGCGGTGAGCATGCCGCGCTACTACGAGTACCGGCACATCGTCGGCTTCGAGGAGACGAACCTCGTCGGCAACGTGTACTACGTGAACTACCTGCGCTGGCAGGGCCGGTGCCGGGAGATGTTCCTGCACGAGCACGCGCCGGAGATCCTCGACGAGCTGCGCGCCGACCTGAAGTTGTTCACTCTCAAGGCCGAGTGCGAGTTCTTCGCCGAGCTGGCGCCGTTCGACCGCCTCGCGGTCCGGATGCGGCTGGTCGAGCTCAGCCAGACCCAGATGGAGCTGGGCTTCGACTACCTGCGGCTCGGCGGCGACGACCTGCTGGTCGCCCGGGGGCGCCAGCGGATCGCGTGCATGCGCGGTCCGAACGGGCGCACCGAGCCGGTCCGGGTGCCGGCCGGCCTGGTCCGGGCGTTCGCCCCGTTCCGGGCGGCCACGGTGGGGCAGGGGTGAGCGGCATGCGCTTCGACACCCGGCTGGTGCACGGCGGTCGCCGGCCGTCGGCGGGCACCGGGGACGTCGTCCCCCCGATCCACGTCTCCACCACCTACGAACGCCGGGCGCAGGACGAGCCCCGCTACTTCTACGGCCGGGGCGAGAACCCCACCCGGGAGGAGCTGGAGGAGTGCCTCGCCGGGCTGGAGCGGGCCCCGTTCGCCACCGTCTTCTCCTCCGGCCAGGCCGCCGCCGCGACCCTGCTGTCGCTGGTGCGGCCCGGGCAGTGCGTGGTGAGCACCGACGACGTGTACGCCGGCACCGACGGCCTGTTCGACCTGGCCGCGCGGCAGGGCGTGCGGGTGCGGTACGCCGACCTGACCACCCCGGAGGGGATCACGGCGGCCCTGGCGGAACCGGACCTCGCCCTGGTCTGGATCGAGACGCCGACCAACCCGCTGCTCACCGTGGTGGACGTCGCCGAGGTCAGCCGGCGGGCGCACGGGCGGGGGGCCCGCGTGGTGGTCGACAACACCTTCGCCAGCCCGGTGCTCCAGCAGCCGCTGGCGCTCGGCGCCGACGTCTCGCTGTACAGCACCACGAAGTCCATCGCCGGCCACGCGGACGTGCTGGGCGGCGCCCTCGTCTACCGCGACGCGGACCTGCACGCCGCGGTCCGGGCGTACCGGACGACGGCCGGGAACGTGCCGGGGGCGCTGGACTGTTTCCTGGTCCGCCGGGGGCTGCACACCCTGTCGCTGCGGGTGCACCGGCAGGTCGCCACCGCGCGTGTCCTGGTGGAGCGGCTGCGGGCGAGCCCCGCGGTCGGCGCCGTCCACTATCCGGGGCTGCCCGAGCACCCGCAGCACGCGGTCGTCAAGGCCCAGATGAGCGCCCCCGGCGCGATCGTCTCCTTCGACTACCTCGGCGGCCCCGCCGAGCAACTGCTGGACCGGTTCACGCTCTTCACCTGCGGCGTCAGCCTCGGGGGCGTGCACTCCCTCGTGGAGTGCCCGGCCCTGATGACGCACCGTCCGCTGTCGGCCGAGGCCCGCTCGCGGCGGGGCATCGGTGACTCGCTGATCCGCCTGTCGGTCGGCATCGAGGACCCGCACGACCTCGCCGAGGACCTGTCCCGGGCGCTGGCGGGCGGGCCCTGAGCCGGCCGTCCGCCCGCGTCCCGCCGTCCACCCGCCTGCCACGAAAGGGGCCGTCCATGGCCATCCGCGAGATCGACACGACGTTGCCGGTCGTCCGGTCGCTGCCCGCCCCGGGGCGCTACCTGTGCGGCCTCACCTTCGACGGCGAGTTCTTCTGGCACTCCGACCAGGAGGCCGGCGAGATCTACGCCCTCGCCCCGGACACCGGCGCCGTCGTGCGGACCCTGTCCTGTCCCCGGGCGCGGGCCGACCTCACCGTGGGCGGCGGCGCGCTCTGCCAGGTCGGCGGCCGCCCGAAGCGGATCCTGCTGATCGACCCGCTCACCGGCGAGGCGCTCGGCGAGAAGGAGGTGGCCCCGCCCAGCGGCCGGCTCTGCGGGGTGGAGACCACCGGCGTGGCGATGTGGATGGGGCTGCGCGGGCCGTCGGTCGTCCAGCTCCGCGACGTCGCCACGATGACCGTCCAGCGTGAGTTCCCGGTGCCCGGCGTGCCGTCCGGGCTGACGGTGGCCGGTGACCTCGTGGTCTACGCCGACTTCGAGGGGGCGATGCTGCGGGCGGTCGACGCCCGGCACGGCACGCTGCGCGGACAGGCGCCGGTGGCCGGCCGTCCGGTCGGCCTGACCTGGGACGGCGCGCTGCTCTGGTACGCCGACTTCGCCGGCCGCCGGCTGGCGGCGGTGCGGCTGCCCGACCTGCTCGCCACCGGGTCGTGACCCGGCGGTGAGTACCCGCCGGGCGGGGCCGGGACGGTGTCGTGCCGGGCGGGGCGAGCCGCCGCCGGGCCGGAGCGCGATCGTGCCGGCCCGGGGACGCCGTCGCCCGGTCCGAGGGCGGGCCGTCAGGCCGGGGCGGGGGACGCCGCCGGGCCGGGGACGTAGTCGTTGCCGGCGTACCAGTCGCCGCGGCCCCGAGGCAGCAGGTCGAGGACGTTCCAGACCGGGCTGAGCAGGTCGATGCCGCGCTCGCCGCCGTCGGGGAAGCTCGCGGGGGCGGAGTAGAGGTGCCGTACCCGGTCGCCCTCGGCGCGCAGCACGCTGGCCATCGGCCGTTGCGTGCCGTCCGGGTGCTCGGCGCGCAGGTCGGCGTTGAAGGACGTGCCGTGGCTGGACAGGATCCGCAGGCCGGTCCAGCCCCGCCGCCGGGCCCAGGCCTGCAGCCGGGGCAGCGGCGCCTTCGCCACCACCGCCACGGCGGTGTGCCGGCGCAGGTGCGGAAGCACCCCGTGGAAGCCGTCCACCCACAGCGAGCACATGGGACAGGCCTCGGCGGCGTCCGGTGCGAACATCAGGTGGTAGACGAAGAGGGTCTCGTGCTCCTCGAACAGGTCGCGCAGCCGGACGCTCCGGGCCGGCCCGGGCCGGGCCAGGTCGACCGGCCCCTCGGCGAGCCGGTAGTCGCCCAGCAGCGGGCCGGGTGGCAGCCGCCGCCGTGCCGCGGCCACACGTTCGAGCTGGTCCCGCAGGTCCTGTTCGGCCGCCGCGAGCGCCCGCCGCGCGGCCACGTACGCGCCGTCGGCGCCGGCGGGCCAGCTCGGCAGCCCGGTCTCCTGGTCGACGTCGGTCATGTGCGGCTCCCTCCACGACGGTCGGGCCATCCCCGGGCAGGCTACCCGCCCGGCACCCGACGTGATGTTTCCACCACGCGCAGGCGCCATGCGCTACGCTTTAAAAATGCGTGGTGTTTTGCTCGCTGGTGGCACCGGCTCGCGGATGTGGCCGGTGACCCGGGCGGTCTCCAAGCAACTGATGCCGGTCTACGACAAGCCAATGATCTTCTATCCGCTGAGCACCCTCGTGACGGCCGGTGTGCGGGAGATCCTCATCATCACGCGCCCCGACGAGCAGCCGCTGTTCCGGCGCCTGCTCGGCGACGGCGGCCAGTGGGGGCTCGACCTGCGGTACGCCGTGCAGGAGCGCCCGGACGGCATCGCCCACGCGCTCCTGCTCGCCGCGGACTTCCTCGCCGGCGGCCCGGCCATGCTCGTCCTCGGCGACAACATCATCCACTCCGCCGAGCTGGACCGGCAGCTCGCCGAGCTGACCGGGGTGGACGGTGGGCTGGTGTTCGGGCTCCCGGTGGCGGACCCGCGACCGTACGGGGTGCTCGACCTCGACGAGTGCGGCGCGGTGCGCGACATCGTGGAGAAGCCCTTGGTCCCGCCGTCCCGGTACGCCGTGCCCGGTCTCTACGTGTACGGCGCGGACGTCGTCGCCATCGCCGCGGAGCTGACGCCGAGCGCCCGGGGCGAGTTGGAGATCACCGACGTCAACCGGGAGTACCTGCGCCAGGGCCGGCTGGAGGTGCGGCTGCTCGGGCGGCGCACCGCGTGGCTGGACACCGGCCGGTTCGGCGACCTGATGAAGGCGGCCGAGTACGTGCGCGTGATCGAGGAGCGGCACGGCGTCAAGGTCGGCTGCGTCGAGGAGGTGGCCTGGCGGGCCGGGCTGCTCGACGACGCGGCGATGCGCCGCCTGGCGGTGCCGCTGCGTGCCAGCGGGTACGGCGACTACCTGCTGCAACTGCTCGACGGCGAGCGTCCGGCGCGCCCGGCCGCCGTCCGGTGAGGGCCCGGGTATCGGCGGCGGGCAGGTGATGGCCGGCTCACGCCGTTGCCCGACCAACTTGTCAATCATATAGTGATCTGAGGCCGAGTCCGCCTGCGAGGAGAGCGACATGACCGCCGTCCGGTTCGACTCCGTGGCCTTCAAGGCCGAGCAACGTGACACCTGGAACGCGGTCAGCGCCGGGTGGGACTTCTGGCAGGACCGCTACGAGCGGGCCGCGGCGCCGGTGACCGACTGGCTGCTGCGCGCCGCCGGGCTCCGCCCCGGTCACCGGGTGCTCGACGTCGGCTGCGGCACCGGCGAGCCGTCGGTCAGCGCCGGCCGGCTGGTCGCCCCCACCGGCCGGGTGCTCGGCATCGACCTCGCCCCGGAGATGGTCGACCGGGCCCGCCGCTGCGCCGCCGGCCTCGGCCACCCGATCGAGTTCGCCGAGTCCGACGTGGAGGCCCTCGACCTGCCGGCGCACTCCTTCGACGCGGTGCTCAGCCGGTGGGGGCTGATGTTCGCGGTGGACCGGCAGCGCACCCTCGCGAGCCTGCACCGCCTCCTGGCTCCCAACGGCGTGCTGGCCGCCGCCGTCTGGGGGCCGCCGGAGGCGAACCCGATGACCTCGCTGGGCTTCCGGACGCTGGCCGCGGGCCTGCCGGTCCCCCCACCGGGCCGCCCCGGCCCGTTCAGCATGTCCGACGCCGAACGCACCCGCGCCGACCTGCTCGCCGCGGGCTTCACGGACGTCGGCACCGAGTCCGTCGGGATCGCGATGCGCTTCGCCTCCGTCGACGAGTACCTCGCGTACACCCGCGACGTGACGCCGCCCGGCGTGCTCGCCACGGTGCGGCGGCAGCTCGGCGCCGACGCGGAGCGGGCGGGTTGGGAGCGGCTCGCCGAGGCCGCCGCCGCCTTCGCCGACGCGGACGGCGTGCTCACCCTGCCCGGCTCGGCGCTCTGCCTGCGCGCGCGCCGCCCCGCCGCCGACGCCGCCGGCGTGCCGGCCGCCGCCGGCCGCCCCGAGGCGGCCGGATCCGGCCCGCCGGGGGCCGGGTCGGGGAGGGCCGGATGACCGCGGCCTGCCCGAGCGCGCCACGCCCCGCCCGTCCGCCGGCCGGCCACCCCGGCCTGCTCGCGCTGGCCCAGTCGTACGTCGACGCCGCCGCCGCCCGCGGCGAACTGCCCCGCCGGGACCTGGGTGGGTTGCCCGGCACCCGGGTGCGCGTCGACCCCGAGTTCTGCCGCACGGTGGCGCGGCACTTCGACCGGGCGCCCCGGCGGGACCTCGGGCCGGACCTGGCGGCCCGCTACCGCCGGTTCACGGAGGAGAACCTGCGCCACTTCGCCCTGCTGGCCCGGGCGGGGATCCGCGTCGAGCCGTGGCGGGGCCCCGGGCAGCCGTACCGGGGCGCGACGGACCTGGTCGACCGCCTCGCCCGCACCGGCGTGCTGCACGTCTACCTGACCCGGGACGGCCACGGCCCCGAGGGGCCCGCCCCGGACCATCCGCTGTGCGCCCCGTCGGGTGTCACGGTCGGCGGCGTACCGCTGCTGCACAACGACATCTTCCGGGCCGTGCACGACGTCTTCGGTCACGTCATGCTCGGCGCCTCGATGGGGGTGGCGGGCGAGTTCCTGGCCGCGTACGGGCACATGGCGATGTACTCGCCCGAGGTGCATCCCGTCGTCTTCACCGAGCAGGTCAGCCAGATCTGCTGGTTCTTCCACGGCCCGCACCTGGCGGACCGGGCCGGGCGGTGGCCCCGGCGCGGCGAGCCGGGGTGGATCCCCCCGTCCGAGCGGCCCTACCCGGAGCAGAAGCTCTTCCCCTGCCCGCCGGGTTTCCTCGACCGCTTCACCGCAAGCTTCACGGAGGACGCAGGATGACCGACACGGCTGCCCATCCCCTGTCCGCGGTGCGGGCCGAGTTCCCGTTCCTCGACGTGGCCGGGCACGGCCCGCCGCTGGCCTACCTCGACAACGCCGCGACGACGCAGAAGCCCCGGTCGGTCCTCGACGCGGTGGTCGACTTCTACACCACGGCGAACAGCAACATCGGGCGCGGCTTCTACGACCTCAGCCGCCGGGCCACCGGCCGCTACGAGGACGCCCGGGAGGTGGTCCGGCGGTTCGTGAACGCCGCCCACGCCGACGAGATCGTCTTCACCCGGGGCACGACGGACGCGGTGAACCTGCTCGCCGACACCTTCGCCGAGCGGATCGTCGGCGCCGGCGACGACGTCGTGGTCACCGGCATGGAGCACAACTCCAACCTGCTGCCGTGGCGCCGGCTCTGCGAGCGGCGCGGGGCGAGGCTGCGGATCGTGCCGTCGCCGGCCGGCGGGCCGGTCCGGCCGGAGGACCTGGCCGCCGTCCTGGGCCGCCGGACCCGCCTCGTCGCGGTCAGCCACGTCTCCAACGTGCTCGGCACCGTCAACCCCGTGCGGGAGCTGGTCCGCGTGGCGCACGACCGGGGCGTGCCCGTGGTCGTCGACGGCGCGCAGGCGGTCGCGCACCTGCCGGTCGACGTGCGGGAGATCGGCGCGGACTTCTACTGCTTCTCCGGCCACAAGGTGTACGCCCCGATGGGCTCCGGGGTGCTCTACGGCCGGCGCGAACTGCTCGCCGACCTGCCGCCGTACCAGGTGGGCGGCGGGACGGTCAAGGGGGTCTCGCACGACGCCCCGGTGTCCTACGTGCCGGTTCCGGCGCGGCTGGAGGCCGGCACCCCGGACATCGGCGCCGCGGTCGGGCTCGCCACCGCGTTGACGTGGTTGGACGGGCTCGACCGGGACGCGGTGCGGGCACACGACGCGGACCTGGTCCGGTACGCCGTCGACGTCCTGCGCGACGTCGACCGGGTGCGGGTCGTCGGCGACCCGGCCGCGGACCCGGCCGGCATCGTCTCCATCGCCGTGGACGGCCTGCACCCGTACGACGTGGGCGGGCACCTCGACGCGCACGGCATCGCCGTGCGGTCCGGCGTGCACTGCGCCAGCGCGTTCCTCGACGACCTGGGGCTGCTCGGCACGGTGCGGCTCTCCTTCGCGGTCTACAGCACCCGCGGCGAGGTCGACCGGGTCGCCGAGGCGCTGCGTACCGTGCGGGCGGGGGAGTGGACCACCCAGTACCCCGACATCCGGTTCCGGTGACCGCCGGGCCCGTCCCGGCCGCCGTCGCGGAACCGGGATTCGACACGCTGCCGGCCGGGGAGCTGGCCCTGGCCGCGCTGGAACGGGCCCGCCGGCTCGGCGCCTCGTACGCCGACGTGCGGCTGCGGCGAGTGCGGGTGCTGCGCGAGCGGGTCCGCGACGCGCAGCCGGAGGGCACCCAGGAGAGCGTCGAGACCGGGGCCGGCGTGCGGGTCCTCGTCGACGGCACGTGGGGTTTCGCCTCGGGGGTGGACCTCTCCCCGCCGGGCGTCGCCGAGCTGGCCGCCCGGGCCTGCGAGCTGGCCCGGATGCTGCGCCCGCTGCGCGGCGCGCCGCCCCGGCTGGCGCCCGAGCCGGTCCACGGGCCGGCGGTGTGGGAGTCGCCGTGCGAGGTGGACCCCTTCGCGGTGCCCGCCGCCGAGCGCACCGCCCTGCTGGCCCGCTGGTGCGCGATCCTGCGCGACGGCGGCGCCGACCTGGCGGAGGCGTACCTGCAGGTGTTCCGCGAGTCCACCGTGTACCACGACAGCGAGGGCCGGCGCATCCGGCAGCGGCGGACGTGGCTGCACCCGATGGTGGTCGGGTTCCGGATCGACGCGGACAACGGCACCTTCGAGACCATGCGCACGCTCGGGCCGCCGGCCGCCCGCGGCTGGGAGTACCTGACCGGGACCGGCTGGGACTGGGCGGGCGAGCTGGCCCGCCTGCCGGGGCTGCTGGCCGAGAAGCTCGCCGCCCCGTCCGTCGAGCCGGGGGAGTACGACCTCGTCATCGACCCGACCAACCTCTGGCTGACGATCCACGAGACCGTCGGGCACGCCACCGAGCTGGACCGGATCCTCGGCCGGGAGGCGGCCTTCGCCGGCACCTCGTTCGTCAACCCCGACGACATCGGGTCGCTCCGCTACGGCTCGCCCGCGATGAACGTGGTCGCCGACCGCACCACCCCGCACGGGCTCGCCACCATCGGCTACGACGACGACGGCGTGGCCGCCCGGTCGTGGCCGCTCGTCCGCGACGGCGTGCTGGTCGGCACGCAACACGACCGGCAGACCGCCGGCGCGGCCGGGCTGGACCGCTCCACCGGCTGCGCGTACGCCGAGTCGTACCGGCACCTGCCCGTGCAGCGGATGCCGAACGTCTCGCTCCGCCCCGCACCGGACGGGCCGGACACCCGCGAGTTGATCGGCCGGGTGCGGGACGGGCTGTACGTCGTCGGCGACAACAGCTTCTCGATCGACATGGCGCGGGTGAACTTCCAGTTCACCGGGCAGCGCTTCTACCGGATCCGGGACGGCCGCCTGGCCGGCCAGGTGCGGGACGCCGCGTACACGGGGACGACGCTGGAGTTCTGGCGGTCGCTGGAGGCGGTGGGCGGCCCGCAGACCTGGCTGCTGTCCGGCGCGGGGCAGTGCGGCAAGGCACAGCCGCTGCAACTCGCCGCCGCCGGGCACGGGTGCCCCTCGGCGCTGTTCCGAGGCGTACGCGTGACCAGCACCCGGACGGAGGCGCCCGCGTGAGGACCCCGAGCCCGCAGGAGACGGTGGAGATCGCCCTCGGCGCGGCGGGCGGCGACGACTGCGTGGCGATCGTGGAGCAGGGCGCCGACGTGCACCTGCGGTGGGCGGACAACGCGTTGACCGGCAACGGGAGCGGCGACGAGCGCCGGGTGTCGGTGGTGGCCGTCGCGGGCGGCCGGGTGGGTGCGGTGTCGCTGTGCGGGCCGGCCGACCGGGCCGAGGTGATCGCGCTGGTCGCGGCGGCGCGGGCGGCCGCCCGCCAGGCGCCGCCGGCGCCGGACGCGCGGCCCCTGCCGGCCGCCGGCGCCGGGTCGCCGCACTGGGCGGACCCGGTCCCGGCGGCGCCGCCGACGGTGCTGACCGGGCTGGTCGACCAGTTGGCCGCCGGTTTCGGCCGGGCGCGGCGCGGCGGCCGGGTGCTGCACGGGTACGCCGAGCACCGGATGCGCAGCACGTTCCTCGGCACCTCCACGGGTGTGCGGCTGCGCCACGACGAGCCCGCCGGGCACCTGGAGCTGACCGCGCGCGACCGGGACGGCTTCCCGGTCTGGACGAACGCCGTGACCACCGACTTCGGCGACGTCTCGGTGGCCGCGTTGCAGGACGAGCTGGACCGGCGGCTGCACTGGGGCCGGCGACGGTTCGAGGTGCCGCCCGGCCGCTACGAGTGCCTGCTGCCGCCGACCGCCGTCGCCGACCTGATGAACTACGCCTACACCACGGCGGGAGCCCGGGCGGCGGCGCAGGGGCGGACGGTCTACAGCGGACCGGGGGGCCGGACCCGGATCGGGGAGCAACTCGCCGGCGTGCCGCTGACCCTGCGCAGCGACCCGGCGGCCGACGGGCTGCGCTGCGCCCCGTTCCTGCTGGCGCCCGCGTCGACGCCGACGAGGTCGGTGTTCGACAACGGCCTTCCGCTGGGCGCGACCCGCTGGTGGGACCAGGGTCGGCTGCGGTCGCTGGTGCACACCCGCGACAGCGCGGACGAGTTGGGCATGCCGCTCACGCCCGCGGTGGACAACCTCATCCTGGAGGGGCCGGGCGGCGTGTCGGCCGCCGACCTGATCGCGACGACCCGGCGTGGCCTGCTGGTGACGAGCCTCTGGTACATCCGTGAGGTGGACCTCGCCACCATGGCCCTCACCGGGCTGACGCGGGACGGCGTCTACCTGGTGCGCGACGGCGAGGTCGTCGGGGCGGTCAACAACTTCCGCTTCAACGACAGCCCCCTGGCGATGGCCGCCCGGGCCACCGAGGTGGGCCGGACCGTGCCGACCCGGGCCCGCGACTGGGGCGACGCGGTGGCGCGTACGGCCATGCCGATGCTGCGCGTACAGGACTTCCGGCTCACCGCGGCGACCCACGCGGTCTGACCGCCCGATCCGACCGGCGCACCGCTGGCACCGGCGGCCCTGCGGCCCCGCGCTCCCGCCACCACTGGTCCAGGCCGCACGCCCCGGCTTGACGTCGGCGGCCCGTCGCGGGCGGGCGCGGCCTCACCCGAGCCGGTGGGGCACTCCGACCGTGCAGCCCGAAGCGGTATACGAACGAATAGCGCCGGTGGGATATGCGCCTACGGGGATTCAACCCTCCCCCTTGGATGATCCCCTTGAACCATCAGTGAAACCGGACAATATTTCGCAAACGATCACTGCGGCCCCGTTGACAGTCACTTTAGAAAACAATAGCGTTCGGGTCAGTGGTCCTCCCGGGTTGAGCAGAGCGTCACAGAGGGCGTCAGGGCATCCGGGGCAAACAGGGAGGTGGAGCCGTGACTGACACGGCGAGAGAGACCTACGAGTCGCTCAACATCGAGCCGAAGCCGCTGCGGCCGCACATCCTGGCTGCGGCGACGGTCGTCTTCGGTGACGACTACTACGGCGGCCGTCGGGAGACGATCAACCTGTCGGGCTTCGTGCAGATGAACAAGTGGCCGATGCCGGGGTTCAAGCACACCGTCGACGAGGACGGCACGGCGAGCTTCAACCTGGAGCTCATCAGCGCCCCCGAGGTCGGCATCAAGGGGTTCAGCTACACGCTGAACGACCGGATCCAGATCCTGTCGAACCCGTACCTGCCGAACACCGGTCACATCAAGCAGATCGTGCCCGGCAAGAACTTCCCCGCGGAGTTCTACATCCGGCGGTTCGGCATCCTGGAGACCAGCACCATGCGGCTGGCCCACCGGGGTGTCATCGACGTCAAGGGGATCGTGGACGGCCTTCCGCCGTACAAGACCCCGCTCACCTCGCCGTTCCTCGGCCGCCCGTACGGCGACCAGGGTGAGGTCATGCCGGCGCACAACGTGGTCCGGGGCACCAACCTCCCGGCCGCGTGGTACCCGTCGAACGACGAGAACGAGGCCGTCGGCAACACGCCGAGCGCCTTCTTCGCGTCGAGCATCGGCCCGTGCGTCTCGATGCTGGTCGACCCGTCGATCATCATCCAGGCCTCGACCGAGGCGAAGATCAAGGTCGAGGTCAACGGCCGTACCGAGGAGATCGAGCTCGCCGGCGACTACCCGCTCGCCGCGGGCGCCGAGATCCTCCTCTTCGGGCCGGAGAAGCACGACCAGGGCTCCGGGGTGCTGGCCCAGCTCGCCCGCGTGGCGCTGGTGGGCAACAGCCCGGCTCTCGGCGGCAAGGTCATGCTGCGGGCCAGCTTCTTCACCGTCTCGGGCGGCCAGCTCGGCGACGGCAACGAGGAGAGCCTGAGCCGGCTGCGCTACCCGGGTGAGCTGCACTTCGACGCTCACTTCGAGCTGGTGACCCCGTCCGCCACGCTCTACGCGGCGGCCCCGGTGCACCTGAGCGGCCAGCTCAAGGACATCGAGCCGACCGGCACGCTGCTGACCGCCGAGCACGCCGACGCCGCGCTGCGGACGAAGGACGGCGAGTCCCGGGCGCGCCTGACCGGTGTGTCGATGAAGCTGGGTGACGCGCTGGTGGGCTCGGAAGCCTACGTCAGCGCGTGACGACCAACCGCCGTTGGTAGTCCCGAAAGACGTCGTCCCGGGTGGCCTCCTGTCACCCGGGACGGCGTCACTCTCCAGGGGTGGCAGACATGTTCGAGCGGTTCACCGACCGAGCGCGACGGGTTGTCGTCCTGGCCCAGGAAGAGGCCCGGATGCTCAACCACAACTACATCGGTACGGAGC
>NZ_JBIDDG010000033.1:0-69994 GCF_043205005.1 Micromonospora sp. NPDC047620
TCGCTAACCGATCTACCGGAGACCTCCTCTCTTATCGATCACCGCCACGCCGGGCCTACCTCACCGCTCGGCAAGCCCTTACGAAACACGCGCTAGCGCACGCCACCCCCGTTGTGAGCGATCCAGTCGGCAATCCGTCACCAGGCGTTCACAAGCTGCGGTCGGGTGATCGCGTCTTTACGATGTGTCGACGTTCCCGACACGGGGAGGTCGCTGCCCAGTGCGTCGCCCGACTTTCCGTCCTCCGCCCGTCGCCGTGCCGGAGGCCGCCCCCTCGCCGGGGCGGCGCAGGCTGCCCGTCGCCCGCCCGACCGCCCTGGTGGGGGCCGCCGGGCGGGGCGCGCCGCCGTTCGCCCGTGCTGCTGTCGGCCCGGCGTGGCCGTCCCCGCAGAGCCAGCGGTGGCATCCGGCGACCGGCTCCACGCTATGAGCGCACGCCCCGGCTGAGTTCAGGTGGACCCGCCCGCGCGGTCGTCCGGCCCGTCCGGTCGTCCGGTGCGTGGTCAACGGTGCCCGTGAGCGTCGCCACGTCCGACGTCGCGGGCGGGACCCTCAGTCCGTCCACGCGGCCGGCCCGCACAGTCCCGTTCAGGGGACTCGGTGGCCACCGCGTACCCGAGATCGGAGCCACGGGTTGATCCGCGTCGTCGTTGCCGAGGAGATGGGGCTGCTGCGCACCGCGCTGTGCGCCGCGCTGTCGAGCCAGGAGGACATCGAGGTCACTGCCGAGGTGGCCGGGGTGGCGGAGTTGTCCGCCGTGGTGCGCCGGCACCGGCCCGACGTGGTGGTGGTGGACCTGGCGTCGGACGCGCGGCAGCCGGTCGAGGTGGTGGAGGTGCTGCGGGTGGCCGCCGAGGGCCTGCCGAGCCACTGCTCGTGGTCGGGCCAGCGCCCGGCGCCGCTGGCGTGCAGGGCGTACAGGACTCCGGCGGCGCCGTGGGCGAGGTTGAGCCCGCCGCTGCGGAACTGCTCGATGTCGCCGGGGAAGAGCCGGTCGTCCCGGTCGGGTGTCGCGCTGGCGAGGATCGCCCGGGCGAGCCGGTCGCGGCGGGCCGGCCCGACACCGACGGCGAAGTCGGCCGCCGCTCCGTCGGCCCGCTCGTCGGTCGTCGTGCCGGTCGTGTCGACCGTTGCGGCGGTGGGAGCGCCGGTGATCTCCTCGACGGCGGCGTCGAGGAGCCTCCTCGGCACCAGGAAGTGGGCGGCGACCATGTCGGCGAGGTGCGCGGCCTTGGCCGGCGCCAGCCGGACCAGCTGGGTCAGCGGCAGGAACAGCGCCAGCCGCAGGCAGGCCAGGGCGTACCGGTCGACGGCGGGACCGGTGCGGTCCCGGGGCGCGGCGAAGCCCTGGTTGCGCAGACCCGGCCGGCGGTGCCCGTCGATCGGGGCGGCGACCTCGAAGTCCACCAGCGCGATCCGGTCGTCGGGGCGGACCATGACGTTGAACAGGTGCAGGTCGCCGTAGACGAGGCCGCGCTCGTGGGTGGCCAGCACGACCTCCTCGACCTGCCGGTGGACGTCCAACGCCCACCGGGTGTAGTCGGTGCGGTCGGCGTCCGTGGCGTCGGCGTCGATCAGCGGGTACCGGTCGACCAGGACCTTGTTCAACGCGCGGCCCTCGACGAACTCCAGCGCGAGGAAGCGGTGCTCGCCGAGGGTGAACTCGTCGTGCACCCGGGGCACCTGCGGCAGGTCGGCGAGGCGGCGCAGAGCTTCGGCCTCCCGGCCCAGCCGGGCGACGGCGTCGGTGCCGTCAGCGTCCAGCCCGGCGTGCGGGCGGGCCTCCTTCAGCACCACCTGGGTGTCGCTGCGCAGGTCCCGGCCGACGTAGAGGCCGCCGCCGTTGGAGAAGTGGATGACCTTCTCGATCCGGTACGGCACCTCGTCGGTGCTGGTGGCGTTGCGGGCGGCCAGGTGCGGGCCGAGGAAGTCGGGCAGCGTCACCCAGGACGGCACGTGGAAGACGGGGTCGCGGCGGTCCGGCACGAGGGTGCCGGTGTCGTCCTCGATCGCCGGGACGACCTGGCCGTCGGGGGAGTGGCAGTAGCCGGCCGCGAAGCCGCCGTAGCGCACGTACACCGGCCCGGCGCCGTGGCGCAGGTCGCTGAGGATGTACGGGCCGGGTTCGCCGGCGAGCAGTTCGTCCAGCTCCTTGCAGACCAGCTCCAGCTCCGCGTCGTCACGGGGATAGACGGTGACGAACTTGCCGCTGGCCGCGCGGGAGGCGTATTTGGAGTTGCGCAGCAGCAGGGTGCGCGGGCCGCGGAGGAACTTGAACGACAGCCCCCGCGGGACGCAGTAGTCCCAGACGGTGTCCAGGACCCGCTCGGCGTTGCCCAGGGTCGCCGACACGTGGATCTTCCAGCCCTGCTGGGGGAGCGTGCCGCCCTCCGGGGCGTAGATGAGCCAGTCGTCGAGCGGCTCCGAGCGCCAGCCGTCGGGCACGGGCCGCCGGGCCGCCGCGAAGGTGGGCTGTTCGACCGCGCTGCCGGGCGAGTCGTAGAACAGCCGGTCGGCGGCGCAGTAACTGTCGTAGCGATCGTCCACCGTGACCACTCCCTCCGCTGTTCGGTCCATTCCGGGGTCCTGCTGGGAACTGAGTCTGTCCGTTCGGGCCATGGCGGATCCAGTGTGATCAGTCATGACGGTGAATGCGTGCCGCACGGCCGGCCGTGACAAATGTCAGGTGCGCCCGGGGTGCTCGTCGGTCGCGGCGGCGGGTGGCGGGCGGTGTCGCCGTCGCCGGGGCGGGCGGTGCGCCCGCCCCGGCGGGCGGCGGTACGGTGCTCGCCGTGACCGCAGACGATCACCCTTCCACCGCCGGCGGACCCGTCGCCGTGCTGGCCAACCCGACCGCCGGCCGTGGTCGGCACCGGGGGCTGCTGCCGCAGGTCCTGCACCGGCTCGCGGCCGCCGGCCGGCCGGTGCGCCTGCTGCACGCGCACACCGCCGACGAGGCCGAGGCGGCCTGCCACGCGGCGGTCGGCGACGGCGCGTCCGCCCTGGTCGCGGTGGGCGGCGACGGCACGGTGCACCGCGCGTTGCAGGCGGTCGCCGGCACGGCGGTGCCGTTCGGTCCGGTGCCGGCCGGCACCGGCAACGACTTCGCGGTCGACACCGGCTTCCCGGCCGACCCGCTCGCCGCCGTCGACGTGATCGCGGCGGCGCTGCGCGACGGCCGCACCCACCCGGTGGACCTGGCGCGGCTGACGGGAGCCGACGGCGTGCGCCGCTGGTACGGCGCGGTGCTCGCGGCCGGCTTCGACGCGATCGTCAACGAGCGCGCCAACCGGATGCGCCGGCCACGCGGGCCGCGCCGCTACGACCTGGCGATCCTGGTGGAGTTGGCCCGACTGCGCCCGCGCCGCTACACGCTGCGGCTCGACGGGGTGGCGCACGAGGCGGACGCCGTGCTGGTGGCGGTGGGCAACTGCGCCAGCTACGGCGGCGGCATGCGGATCTGCCCCGACGCGGATCCCGCCGACGGGCTGCTCGACGTGGTGGTGGGCGGCCGGTTCGACCGGCGCACCCTGATGCGGGTCAAGCCGCGCATCTACCGGGGCACCCACGTGGCGCACCCGCTGGTGCGCAGCTACCGCGCCCGCACGGTCGAGTTGAGCGCCGAGGGCATCACCACGTACGCCGACGGCGAGCGGGCACTGGACCTCCCGGTGACCGTGACCGCCGTCCCGGCCGCCGTCCACCTGCTCCGCTGACCCACCCCGCCACTCCGCCCGTTCCCGCCCCGCTCCCGCACTGTCAGGGGGTGGGCATGGTGCGGACGATGCGGTCCAGCCACTCCGCAAGCAGGGCCCGCTCGGCCGGGGAAAGGTCGGTGGTCAGCCCGTCGAGGGCGGCGCGCAGTGCCACCGCGTGCCGGACCGGGTTGCCGGCCCGGGAGGTCGCCCGGGCGGCGGGGGAGTCGGTGACCAGCGCGGCGAGCATCGCCTCCCGGGTCCGGGTCGACAGGTCGGGGTCGCGCCGCGGCGGCGGGGTGCGGATCAGGGCGAGGGTCACCCCGCAGGCGGCGGCGTGCAGCATCTCGGTGGCCTCGTCGACGCCCGCGCGCAGCCGGCCCGCCTCGGCCACCCGGTGCACGAGCTGGCGCAGGATGTCGGCCGCGACCCGGGCCGCGGTCGGGGTCTCGCCGGGGCGCGGGTCGCCGTACATCAGGGCGTGGCAGGCCGGGTTGGCCAGGCCGAAGCCGACGTGCAGCTCCCAGCCCCGGCGCAGGTCGTCGACCGGGTCGCCGGCGAGGTCCCGGGACGCCTCGGCGTGCAGGTACGCGGCGAACCCGTAGCTGGCAGCCGCGTCCAGCAGGCCGCGCATGTCGCCGAACTGCCGGTAGATGGTCGGCGCCTGCACGCCGGCCGCCCGGCTCACCGCGCGGGTCGAGACCGCCTCCCGGCCGCCGTCGGCGAGCAGGGCGGCTGCGGCCCGGACGATCCGGTCCCGGGGCGACGTATCAGTGATCATGGCAACGACGATAACGCCCTCGCGTTAGCGGCGATGGTTAACGCTGCTGTCGGCTCGTCGTTAGCGGTGCCGGTCGACGCCGGCCACGTCCAGCACGGTGCCCAGGCCGTTGGCGCGCCCCGCCTCGGCGGCCGGCAGGACCAGCACCCCGCAGCCGGCCGCGACGGCTCCCGCATCGGCCGGCGTGTCGCCCACCATCAGCGCGCGCTCCGGGTCGACGCCGAGCATCCCGCAGGCGCGCAGGAAGATCCCCGGGTCCGGCTTGCAGCGCCCGACCTCGTACGACAGGGCGAAGGCGTCGACCAGGTCGGCCAGCCCCCACGCCGCGAACATCGGCCGGATGTCGAAGCCGATGTTGCTGACCACGGCCACCGGGACGCCGGCGGCGCGCAGGGCGGCCAGGGTCGGCGCGGTGTCCGGATACGGCACCCAGCCGTCGGGGACCAGCACCCGCTCGTAGAGCGCCTCGGCGAAGCCCTCGATGCCCGCGTCGACCGTATCGGCGAGCCCCGTGTAGGCGCCGCGGTGGGCGTGCGGGTAGAGATCCCGGTCGGCCCACAGCTCGGCCAGCCGGGGCGGCACCCGGGCCGGCAGGGGGCCGCCCGCCCGGCCCGCCGTCAACAGCCGGTCGGCCAGCGCGGTGGCCCGCATCCGCTCCAGCGTCACGCCACAGGAGGCCGCGGCCGCGAGCACCCACTCGCGGGGCTCCTCCACCTGGGCCAGCGTGCCGTGGAAGTCGAACAGGACCGCCTCCACGGGGCGGCGGGACGGGCCCGGGACGACGGCGTCGTCGGCCCCGGGTGAGGCATGGGGCGGTTCGGCATGGTCCGGCACGCCGTGCACCCTACCGACCGCCCCCGACCACGCTGTCGGTTGGCCTTGTCACGTGGCCGCCGCCGGCACGCATTAATCTTGAGGACATGTCGAGCCCCGCCGAGCGGTACGCCGCGGCGCGCCGCCGGGCCGCGCAGGCCTCCCAGTTCCCGGCGCTGGACGAGTTCGCCCTCGATCTGGGGTTCGATCTCGACGACTTCCAGCGAGAGGCGTGCCAGGCGCTGGAGCGGGGCAGCGGCGTGCTCGTCTGCGCCCCCACCGGCGCCGGCAAGACGGTGGTCGGCGAGTTCGCCGTACACCTGGCGCTGCGCGGCGCGCCGGGACGCGAGGCCGGCGGTCCCGGCGGCGCGGGCGACGAGGTGGTGCCCGCGGCCGGCGGCGAGGCCGCTCCGGCCCCGGCCGCGCCCCGGCGACGCAAGTGCTTCTACACCACCCCGATCAAGGCGCTGTCGAACCAGAAGTACCACGACCTGGTCGACCGCTACGGCGCCGAGCAGGTCGGGCTGCTCACCGGCGACAACGCCATCAACGGCGACGCCTCGGTGGTGGTGATGACCACCGAGGTGCTGCGCAACATGCTCTACGCCGGCTCGGCCACCCTCGAGGGCCTGGCGTACGTGGTGATGGACGAGGTGCACTACCTCGCCGACCGGTTCCGCGGCGGGGTCTGGGAAGAGGTGATCATCCACCTGCCCGCCTCCGTCACCCTGGTCTCCCTCTCGGCCACCGTGTCCAACGCCGAGGAGTTCGCCGACTGGCTGGTCACCGTGCGCGGCGAGACCGCCGTGGTGGTCAGCGAGCACCGCCCGGTGCCGCTGTGGCAGCACATGCTGGTCGGCAAGCGGATGTTCGACCTGTTCCACGACGCCGACGCCGCCCGCAAGCACGACGTGCACCCGGAGCTGCTGCGCTACACCCGCGACACCATGCGCCGGCTGGAGCTGGGCGAGGGGCGCAGCGCCGGCCCGGGCGGCGGGCGGCGCGGGCCCCGCTGGCGCGGCCCGATGCGCCCCGACATCGTCGACCGGCTGGACCGGGAGGGGCTGCTGCCGGCGATCCTGTTCATCTTCAGCCGCGCCGGCTGCGCCGCCGCCGTGCAGCAGTGCCTCGCCGCCGGGCTGCGGCTCACCTCGCCCGAGGAGCGGGCGGAGATCCGCCGGGTCGTCGAGTCCCGGGTCACCGCGATCCCGGGCGAGGACCTGTCGGTGCTCGGCTACTGGGAGTGGCTCGACGGCCTCGAACGCGGTCTGGCCGCCCACCACGCCGGCATGCTGCCGGTGTTCAAGGAGGTCGTCGAGGAGCTGTTCGTACGAGGCCTGGTGAAGGCGGTCTTCGCCACCGAGACGCTCGCCCTGGGCATCAACATGCCGGCCCGCTGCGTGGTGCTGGAGCGCCTGGTCAAGTACAACGGCGAGGCGCACGTCGACCTGACGCCGGGGGAGTACACCCAGCTCACCGGCCGCGCCGGCCGGCGCGGCATCGACGTCGAGGGGCACGCCGTCGTCGTCTGGTCCCCGGAGACCGACCCCCGGCACGTCGCCGGCCTCGCCTCCACCCGCACCTACCCGCTGCGGTCCAGCTTCCGGCCGTCGTACAACATGGCGGTCAACCTGGTCGGCACGGTGGGCGCCGAGCCGGCCCGGGCGCTGCTGGAGTCCTCCTTCGCGCAGTTCCAGGCGGACCGCTCGGTGGTCGGCCTGGCCCGCCAGGTGCAGCGCAACACCGAGACCATCGAGGCGTACGGCGTGGAGGCGGCCTGCCATCACGGCGACTTCGACGAGTACTTCGCGCTGCGGGTCGCCATCGCCGACCGGGAACGGGCCATCGCCCGGCAGGGGCAGAGCCAGCGCAAGGCCGCCGCGGTGGCCTCGCTGGAGCGGCTGCGCGTCGGCGACGTGATCCGGGTGCCGTCGGGCCGGCGGGCCGGCCTGGCGGTCGTGCTCGACCCGGCCACCGGCGGCTTCGGTGAGCCCCGGCCGCTGGTGCTCACCCAGGACCGCTGGGCCGGCCGCGTCAGTCCCGGCGACTTCACCACCCCCGCGGAGGTGCTGGCGCGGATCCGGGTGCCGAAGCACTTCAACCACCGGTCGCCGGCCGCCCGGCGCGACCTGGCCGCCGAGGTCAGCGGCACCGGGCTGGACCGGCACGGCGGGCGCCGGGGCGGTCGTTCCCGCCAGGCCGTCGGCGAGGACCACCGGCTCAGCCAGCTCCGCGGCGAGCTGCGTCGCCACCCCTGTCACGCCTGCCCCGACCGGGAGGAGCACGCCCGCTGGGCGGAGCGGCGCCGCCGCCTGGAGAAGGACACGGAGGAACTGCGGCAGCGGGTGGCCGGCCGGACCGGTTCGCTGGCCCGTACGTTCGACCGGATCGTCGCGCTGCTCACCGCTCGCGGCTACCTCGCGCCCGACGGCACGGTGACCGACGCCGGCCGGATGCTCGGCCGGATCTGGACGGAGGCGGATCTGCTGGTCGCCGAGTGCCTGCGCCGGGGGGTCTGGGACGGGCTCTCCCCGGCCGAACTCGCCGCCGCCGTGTCGGTGGTGGTCTTCGAGGCCCGCCGCGACGTCGACGAGCGGGCGTCGCTGCCGCGCGGACCCGTAGCCGAGGCGGTCGACGAGACGCTCAAGCTGTGGAGCGAGATCGAGGCGGACGAGGCGGCCCGTGGCCTGGCGGTCACCCGCGAGCCGGATCTGGGCTTCGCCTGGCCGGTCTACCGCTGGGCGCGGGGCGAGGCCCTGGCGAAGGTGCTCGCGAGCGGCCACGAGATCGACGGCGAGATGCCGGCCGGCGACTTCGTCCGGTGGGCCCGGCAGGTGGTCGACCTGCTCGGTCAGCTCGCCGACTCCGGCGGCGCCTCGTCGGAGCTGAGGTCCACCGCCCGGCAGGCGATTGCCGCGGTCAACCGGGGCGTGCTGGCCTACCACGCCCCGGCCTGACCGTCACTCTCCGTGGCGACACCTCGGAATCCCGCGCGTCGAACTCGGGCGAGCCACTACTCTGGCCCCTGCTCGCGACCGGGGCGATAAGGAATCCCCACCCGCACCCGCCACCGGATGCCGTCGATGAGCTGCCGCTTGCTCCACTTCGGACCGCCCGACTGGCAGGGTGCGGTAATCGGACCGTCGCGTATTCGGCCGAGTTCGGTCTTGATCGTCACGCCCGGTGATCACCGGTGTGTGCCTGCGGTGTCAGGTGTGAGGCCATCGTGCGTCAGGAGTATCTGGACGGCGTCGGTCACGGTGGCCGTGGTGAAGTCTGGCGGTGGGCCCACGAACTCGTGGGGCGCATGGGTGGGGTGCAGCCAGATCGTGTGTAGGCCAGCGCCGTGACCGCCGGCGATGTCGAGTGTCAGGTCGTCGCCGATCATCCACCCGGCTCCGGGGCGTGGCTACCGGTAGCTCCAGACCACTGGCCGGGCCTTGTAGATCGCCGCCCCGGAGAGGTAGCGGTTGCCGACGTAGGAACCGTTCAGCCGGTACAGCCAGACGTTGCCGTTGCCGTAGGTGCCGTCGCCGTTCGCACCGCCGACCTTGGTGGTGAAGACCAGCCCGCCGGAGTGGTTACCGACACTCTTGATCTTGCTTGTGTCGATGTACCCGGGTGCCCGCTGGAATCGGTTGCGGTTGATGTCGTACCGGTAAACGTGGCTGGTGTTGCTCATCCACAGGTTGGCGGAGGTGCCGTAGACCGGTGACAGGTCGTGCACGTTTCCGGTGACCGTCCGGCAGGCGGCGTTGGTGAGTTTAGGAGCGATGGCCGTGCCGCTCACCTTGTAGCTGCACAGCCGGGTGCCGCCGGCGGCCCAGAGGCGCTTGATGGCGCTGTCCCAGTAGACGGCGTGCGCCTTGGCGAACGCCTTCGTGGCGGCCGGGCTGGTCCGGCCCTTGCCGTAGAGGGTGAGCTTGCCGGGATCGGAGGAGGCGACCACGACAGCGCCGTTGGGCAGCAGTTCGATGGCGTGCGGGTTGCCGCCTGGCGTGACCTGGTACCGCACCTTGCGGGTGGCGTAGTCGACGATCCCGGCCCGGCCGCCGGACGCGGCCACCAGGACCACGTACCGCGAACCCTGCTTGCGGAACTTGACGTCGGAGAGGTTCTTCCAGCCGCTGCCGGCGGGTCGCTTCCACGACCACTGGGCCGAACCAGCCGTCCACCGGCTGGCGCCGGCGCTGAAGATCCTGACCCCGTACCGCTGGTCGACCACCGCGACCCGGTCGCTGGCCGCCTGCGCGCCGGTCGGCGCGACCAGCACTCCCACCATGCCCACCGTCGCCGCGCCGAGGGTTGCGCCGATCGCGCGCCACCGCCGTCGCGCCCTGTCTGCCGATCGCATCATCGCCATGAACCTTCCCGTGTTACGAGCCCCGTCGGGGGGCGTTGACGGGTGCGGCCCACGGAATGTCGGCCTGCACCACGACTGATGGTGTTCGAGCGTATGCGGTTGGTAACCGGCTGCCAATGATGGCGTTGGATGGGCGACAGCGTGTCACGGTCGACCACGTTCAGGGTGTCGCGCGGCGTACCGGACAGCACCCGGGCTGCAGCTACGCTGCCCGCACGGCTGTTGCGCCAGCCGATCCAGGAGCCCGTCCCCCCACGCCGGGGCCGAGCGACGAGCGGAGAAGACGTCTCAGACTCAGCGCCTCACCAATTCTCACCGCTGTCGGGCATGACCTCGTGTCGGTGGGGTCGGGCGTGGGCGTACCCCGCCGAGGAACGAGCTGATGATGCCGAAGACGAACCGCAGGCTCACCCGCGCGGTGATCGAGCGCCGCGACGGGCGCAGCGTCCCCCGGGCGCGGCGCCACGTGTGGCCGCTGCTGCGGAGAGTTTGCCGTTCGAGGACCAGTCTTTTGACGCCGCGATGGCGGTCAGCACCGTCCATCACCGGCCGGACCCGGTCGCCGGGCTGCGTGAGATGCGGCGTGTGGCACGCCGCGTGGTGGTGTTCACGTACGACGCCGATGACACTGGCTGGCGTCAGCGGTTCTGGCTCACCCGCGACTACCTGCCTGAGTTCGCAGACCTCCTCGTCGGCTGGCCGTCCCTGGCCGACCTGACCCGCGCGATCGGAGGACGCGCGGAGCCGGTGCTCGTCCCGTGGGACTGCGCTGACGGTTTCTTCGAGGCATACTGGCGCCGGCCTGAGGCGTACCTGGACGAACATGTACGCCGCGCGGTTTCGGTATGGACCAGAGTCGGACCGCAGGCTGAGCAACGGGTAGTCAGCACACTCCGTGAAGACCTTTCCTCAGGTCGGTGGGCCGAGCGCAACCGCGACCTCGTCGCCCTCGACACAGCGGAGCTCGGTCTTCGCCTGCTCGTAGCCTGAACCACCGCGGGGGAACACCGCCACAAAGCTGACCTCCGGGATCATCAGTCACTGCCGCGGCGACGCTTGGCCTCCATGGCGCGCTCAACCTGGACGTCCTTGCTGTACGGGTCGAGCTTGGACCTGTCGGTCCAGCTCATGGATGCATGAGAAAGCGACGCGCAGATCCGGTGCATCATGCCGCGATCCGTGCGATTGTGGCAGTGGCTCGTGCCGAACAACCGCAAACTGCCGATGTCAGTGCGTTGAGTGAGATTCCCTCGACGTATTTCGCTTGACCGTCCTGACAGGATTTGTGAGAGTCGGCTGATGATTGTGGTCCAGCGGGTGCTGACGGCATGGACCAAGCGGTCCCGAGGCGCACCCGGGGCGGTACGACGTAACGCCCTGGCGGAGGTGTTCCGGCTGCCTCCCGGTGACCCAGCCGCCCCTGAGGAATGGGTGAAGCGGTCGCGAGGTGTGCGAAGGGTGGCGCGACGCAATGCGGACGCCAAGGCACTCCAGCTGCCACCACCCGGGGACCGAGCCGAGGTGCTTGTCCACCAGGTCGTTGCCCGTGAGGAAAACGACTTCGCGGTGCAACAGACGGCGACCAGGCTCACTCTGCCGGAAGCCGGGCCGTTCAGCTCCGCTGGCGTGCAGTTGGAGATGGTGGCTGGGCAGCTTGTGGTAACCGGCGACACCCATGTTTGGTGTCAGTGCTTCACTGTCTTCCCGCCGCGCCCGAATGACACGGTGTTCCGCCTGCTGGTCGGCCAATGGGGGCGCTGGCGCCTCAACTTCCGGCTCTGGGAGTACTGGGGCAGCTGCGAGTGGCAGTATCAGAAATGGGTGATCAACGTCGCCTATCTGGCCGGTCCGCCGCCGGTCGACCTGTTCCAGGTGACGGAGCCGGCCGACATTGTCGACGACATGGTCCAGCTCTCGCGCCCGACACGATCGGAGGACCGACGGATCCTTCGGCCCGGGCGCCGTTGAAGGTATCCGACCAGCGGCACCAAGAGGCGTCGGGGGACGGATGGAATCCGGATCTGCCGCGAAGCGCGCTCATGCCGATATGTATGCGGTCGGCGCGCTGAAGCATGCCAAATCCTCGCGAATTACGGTTCGAGAGCCGACCATGCCAGGTACTCCGCCCAGAACTCTGCGCTTGCCGACATCTCCCAGCCCTCGTATGAGTACCTTCTGCCGACACCGCCCTCGCCGAACTCCTGCAGTACATAGTCGACCAGGTCCGGTGCCCAGCAAATGATGTCGGCCCCGTACACGGACAACACCGGATGCCCGTAGGTCCCCCGACCGGCAGGCAAGTACCGACCGCCAAAGATCGGAACCAACCAGGGCGCCGCGGCGAGGTGGTGCGCCGCAGCGTCTTCGGCATCGGTCACGTCGTCCGGGCGAGCGCCCCAACTCGAAGCCCAGTAGCCCCTGAGCCTGACCGCCTCCAACACGCCCTTCCCCGGCAGCGTGAGCCATCGCCGCAAGCCGTCCGGATTGCCGTAGCGCCAGTCCGGCCAGCCGCCGCCCGCCGGCAGCCCCGCCGCAAGGAACGAGCGATGATCATCAGCGAACTCGAACCCGAACTGCTCCTCGACCCGGGCCAACTCCTCACCGGTCAGGCCCGGGCCGATCCGGACCGAACCCAGCCTCGCCAACCGCCGCGCGGCCTTCCCACCCCAACGCATCCCCGGCGTCTCGACCACGAACACAACCTATCGACAATATCGCCGCCCGGACCTCTGGCGGTAACGCACGCACATGCCGCCGATGTGTGCTACGTCTGGTACCCGACGGCCGCCGACTCGCGCGAGCTACCCAGGTCAGGGGCGCCTTCCGCCGGTTCAAGAACGAGTTGTACGAGGAGTATCCGTACCTGCTGCCGGCATGGCACGCCTTCCGCGACGTACGCGCAAGGCGGCGGGCGGTTGAATGGCTGGTCGACAACTCACTGGCCGACGAGGAAGCGGGCGAGCGTTTCGTGGCCGAGCGTCGAGATCCCGACCTTCCCTGAACTGACGCCCGCGCCTCACGACTTCCTGTATGACGAACGCACGCATCTGCCGCTGACATGGCGCGCCAGTCGTCCGGACACCCTCACCGTCAGTACGGCGTTCAGATCGCCCGCCGCGTCATCAGACGATGATCGTGGATGCATATCTCGCCGTCAGCACCATGCTCCGCGTGACTCACCGTGATTGCGGACAAGCCATGAACGCGAATACAAGACAGTTGGATTACGCGACCCTGCCAGTCGGCTGGGCCCACCCCAGGCAACATGTCCGGGCGTTGCCGCGTCCGGCCTGCTGGCGAACTGCGGCCGTCATCGGCTGGCACGGCACGGCACGGGGCGACCTGCCGATCAAGGTCGGCGCGCTGGTCGGCGGACGAGACCCGGGCGTACACCACCACCCGCTCGGCGCCAGCCGAGGCAGCAGGTAGCGGCTCGCCCACCATGATGAGTCGGCCCAGACGGTAAGTAGGAACGGGCAGCTTCCAGCCGCGTACTGCCGCCGCGCGGTCGAGATCGCCGTCCGGTTCACCGACTACGCCGGGGCCTTCATGCTGCACTGCCACAACCTCGAACACGAAGACATGGCCATGATGGCCGACTTCACCACCACCTGACCACGCCCGTTGCCGCCCCGTACACGGCTGCCTGAGTCAAGACCGCACCGGCGGTGCACCGGGCCCATCAGGTTCGTGACCGTTTCCGTGACGGGCAGATGGATGTGGATATCCGGGGTTTTCGATCCGAGCACGCGCCCGCGACGACCCCGGGCGGGCCGCCAGGCCCGCGAGAACGGGCCCGCCGCACAGAATGCACCCGTGGTGAACGCACCGACCGACTCCCCTTGCTGATCCGACCCTGAAAGAGATCATGATCCTCACCGAAGAGACCGCAGAGACCGCCCTGGAATCACCGCACTCACGCGGCCGGCCGGGCGTGTTCGCGCGCGTCGCCAGCTTCTACCACCGCCGCCGCTGGCTCGCCCTGCTGCTCTGGCTCGCCGTGATGATCGGCGTCTGGACCTCGGCCGGCATGGCCGGCAACGACTACCGCGAGGACTTCTCCGTACCCGGCACCGAGTCCCAGGCCGCCGCCGACCTGTTGGCGGCCAGCGGCGCGGCCCGCGCCGGGGACACCATGGAGATCGTCCTGCACGCCAAGGACGGACTGCGCGACCCCGCCGTCCGGCAGCGCGTCGAGACGATGCTGGCCGAGGTCGCCGAGCAGCCCAACGTCACACAGGTACGCAGCCTCTACGACGATGCCGCCGCGATCGCGCCCGACGGCACCATCGGTTACACCACGGTGATGCTCAACGTGCCCGCCAAGGACATGAAGAAGGAGGACACCAAGCGTGTCTACGACGTGACCCAGGAGGCGGCCGGCGACGGCCTCCAGGTCGAACTGGGCGGCGCGCCGGCCCGGCTGCTCGGGCAAAGCTCGGGCGGCGCGGCCGAAGGCGCGGGACTGCTCGCGGCGCTGGTGATCCTGGTCTTCATGTTCGGCACCGTCATCGCCGCCTTGGCGGCGCGGGCGGTGAACTGACGGGCGAAGCGCGCGCCGAAGATGCCCAGCAGCGCGGGCATCATCACGTACGGGGCGTAGGCGGCGATGGTGAACAGGTGCGAGGCGAGGACGGTCCTGATCCCACTCAAGGCGGCGCTGCTCAACCTGCTCAGCATCGGCGCGGCGCTCGGCGCGATCACCCTGGTCTTCCAGGAGGGCTGGTTCGGCATCGAGCCCGGCCCGATCGAGGCGTACCTGCCGGTGATGATCTTCGCGGTCGTCTTCGGTCTCTCCATGGACTACGAGATCTTCCTGGTCTCCCGGATCCACGAGGAGTGGGTGCACACCAAGGACCACGCACTCGCCGTCCGTCAGGGCCTCGGCCACACCGGCTCGGTCATCAGCGCCGCCGGCGCCATCATGATCGTTGTCTTCGGCGCCTTCATGCTCAGCCCGGAGCGGCTGCTCCAGCAGACCGGCTTCGGCATGGCGGTAGCCATCTTCGTGGACGCGGTCATCATCCGCTGCCTGATCGTGCCCGCCGCGATGCAGCTGATGGGCCGGCGCGCCTGGTGGATGCCCGAGCCGCTGGCGAGGCTGCTGCCGAAGGTGGAGTTGGAGAAGCACTGACGTCCCGCGTGAACGGCCCGTCGGCCTGGTGGCGGCGCCGTGGGCTTGAGCTGGGTCCTGCTCTGTCTGGTGCGGCAGAATGCTGGTGTGAGCGCGGAGGAAGACGATGAGTTCGAGGAGGTTGCGAATATCCTCCGAGGACGGACGGCCGTTGACGCGGAACTTCGCCCGGCGATCGAGGCGCTCGAGGCTCGGCTCGGTCAGCCCGTTGTTGCCCTCACATGCGGGTCCATGAACTCCGTGGCCGGCCACGGAGTCCCGGGCGTGGAGGTTCCGACCATAGCCGCCTGGGTACGTGGCGCGGCACCCGACCATGAACGCCGCCTGCAGGCGGACGCGGTCTTTGATCAGATCGTTGCCGAGTTTGGTCCGTGGCGGTGGCGGCAGTTCACGGCACGGGCGTTGCGGGTTGGGAACCTTCCAAGTTCGCGGGCCCGGCGCATCGCAGCACTTGCCGGCATCGAGTACACAACTGATCCGATTCTGGGCGGGCTGGGGTACTTCGATGAGGAGGCCACGACACGCGTCATGGCAGCGATACCGCAGGAGCGGTGGGACCAGTTCCGCGATGACTGGGGAGCCAGCGTCTGGACCGTCGCGGTGAACGCGGATCTTCACAGCGTCTCCGTGTTCGTCCACACTGCGACTCAGGTCGCGCAACTGCGGCAGACACCGCGATGGTACGAGTGGGAACGACAACTCCGCGCCCTCATCGCCGAAGAGGACGAGTTCGGGTCAACCAGCATCACCCCGGTCAATATCGCTCTCAAGAGCCGGGAATCATTCGAGTCCGACTACCAAGGAAACTGGAGCTACTACTGGTACTGAGGTTTCGCGCCGCGCTTGCGCGCGAGCACAACCGACGGCCGCTGGTCGGGGAGGCAACATCCGACCCTTCGACCACATGCATCGATAGTCACGATGGCTATGTGAACCCACAAGACTCCAGCCATCCGCGCCCGGCTCGCCCGGCACCCGCGGTTACGTGCGAGTCGGCGCGGGCCCGGTCGAACAGGCCGTCAGACCCGCTCGGCGGCGGTGGCGATCCGCTCGACCCGGGCCCGCAACGCCCGCTGAAGCAGGACCGGGTACACGTGCAGCAACACGGTGAGGACCGCGAGCCACCCCGCCGCGCCCCGGGCCCCCAGCAGCAGGGCGGCCCCGGCCATGCCCACGCCGACCAAGGCGAGCACCAGGTGGGCGAATTCGGAGCGCCGGGTGTCGCGCGCCAGCGCCGCAAGACCGGACCGGCTGCCGTCGAAGGAGCGCTGGTTGCGGATGGACCGTTCCCAGCCCAGCAGGCGCAGCAGGCGCGCGTACCACCAGACGCCGAGCCGTCGGTGGAGAGCAGGCTCCCAGGGCCGAGCCAGGGCAGGCGACTCCGAGACTGGCAAGGTGCTCTGCTGGGAGTTCGACTCCGAGGACGAAGCCCGGCAGATGGTTGGCTCTTCACCGCCGAGGAACAGCGCTACTCAGGTTGAGATCAGCTCAGTAGGTCGCGCCCCGCGCCACCTGCGCCGCCACCCGGTCGTGCAGCGCGGTGAGGGCCGGGCTGACGGTGGCGGTGAGCGGCGTCGGGTCCGCCAGCCGACGCGCCGTTTCCGGTAGCCAGGTGAGGTCCGCGTCGAATCGGCGACGCGCGGCGCGTACCTCGCCGGCCGGGTCGGCGGCGTCGAGGCGACGACCGCCGCGCATGACCGGCACGAGCAGCGGCTCGCGGTTGCCCGGTGGCGGTTCGTCGCGCAGCCCCACCACGTCGCCGCTGGCACCGGTGGGATCACGGAAGACCTGCTTGGGGCCGGGCAGGGTGGCCTTGCCGGGCGACAGCTTGAGCACCGGCCGGTCGCCGACGGCCACCAGCTTGTAGGCGCTGTCCAGGGACGGCGCGTCGAAGGAGACGCCCATGCGGGTGCCGACGCCGTAGGCGTCGATCGGTGCGCCCTTGGCGACGAGTGCTCCGATGACGTCCTCGTCGAGGCTGCCGCTGGCCACGATCTGGGCCCGGGTCAGCCCGGCGTCGTCGAGGATCGCGCGGGTCTGCACGGCCAGCGCGGCGAGATCCCCGGAGTCGAGCCGCACGGCCACCGGGCCGGTCAGGCCCAGCTCGGCGACGACCTCGACGGCGGCCCGCACTCCGGCGGGCGTGTCGTAGGTGTCGACGAGGAACACCGGGTTGGTGGGAAAGTCCGTGGCGAACGCGCGGAACGCGGCACGCTCGTCGGGGAACGCCTCGACGTACGAGTGGGCCATCGTCCCGGACGGCGGCAGCCCGTAGCGTCGCGCGGCCTCGACGTCGCTGGTCGCGGCGAAGCCAGCGATCGCGGACGCCCGCGCCACGGCCGCCCCGGCCTCGATCCCGTGCGTCCGGCGGAACGCGAAGTCGACCAACTGCGCGTCGCCGGCCGCGAGGCGGCATCGGGCCGCTTTGCTGGCCACGGTGGTGTGGAAGGTGATCAGGTTCAGGACGCCGGTCTCCACCAGCTGCGCCTCCGCGATCGGCGCGGTGACCTCCAACAGCGGTTCGTCGGCGAACACCATGCGACCCTCCGGTACGGCCCAGACGTCACCGGTGAACCGCAGCCCGGCCAGCGCCGCCAGGGTCGGCTGGTCGAGCCCGACGGTGTCGCGTAGATAGCCGATGTCGTCCTCGTCGAACGCGAAGCTCTCCAGGAAGGCCAGCGCCTCGGCCAGCCCGGCGGCCACCAGGAAGCCGCGCTGCGGCGGCAGGCGGCGGACGAACAGGCTGAACGTGGCGCGCTCCACCATGCCCCGGCGCAGGTAGCTGGCCGCCATCCGCAGCTCGTACAGGTCGGTACGCAACCCGGTCATGGTTCCTCCATCGGCACGTGGTCGACGGGCCGGTGGCGTCGTGGTGATGCCGCCCCGGTCCGGTCAGGCGCGGGAGCGGCGCGCGGGGCGGCGGGACAGGGAACTCGGCGCGTTGACGCCGGCGCCGTCGCTGACGCTGATGCCGAGCCGTTCGACCAGTTCGCCGCCGAGCCAGGCCGTCATCCCGGACAGGACGATGCCCGCGAAGCCGCAGATCAGGGCCAGGGCATTCGGCTCCCAGTTCGCCGCGGTGGCCCGCGCCAGCCAGCTCACCGCGAACAACAGCACGACGACGACGTTGCCGATGCCGTGGATCGCGCCGATCCGCTTGGCGCGGGTGCCGGACGGGATGGCCCGCCAGTCGGTGAACCCGAAGACCGCGGCGACGAGACCGCCGATGATGCCGGCGCCGATGATGTACCCGGCGGAGATCTGGAATCCGGCCCGATCCGTGATCAGATACAGGATGTCGAAGATCACCGCCGTGGCGAGCAGCCCCAGCGGGAAAACGATCAGCATGGGGTGGATCCCGTGACCCATCGCCTTGGCTCGGCTTTCCAACGCGGCCTCCCTCCCTGGCGGGATGTTGGGCGCGGGTACCCCTTCGGGCCGCTGGTACACCTACCGGCGGTGAACGCGCGCGGCTGCAGGCGTGCGATGGGAACTGCCTCGCGGACCCACCCGGGACAGGTCAGCGGCCTGGATCGTCTGCACCACCACCGACCGCCAGGCGGGGAAGCGTGATGGTGAATGTCGTCCCGACGCCGGCCTCACTCGCGACCGTGATGGTGCCCCGGTGATCGGTGACGATCTGCCGGGCGATGGCGAGGCCGAGACCACTGCCCCCGGTACGGCGGCCCCGTGCGGCGTCGGCCCGCCAGAACCGGTCGAACACATGCGGCAGCGCGTCCGCTGCGATTCCCGAGCCGGTGTCGACGACCCGGACGACCGCCTGCGTGTCGGTGCGGCTCGCGACCAGCCGGACGCTGCCGCCCGCAGCGGTCGCGCGTAGCGCGTTGGTGACGAGATTGCCCACGACCTGGCGCAGCCGGTCGGGATCGGCGCGTACCGCAACCGGTTCGGCCGTCACGTGCAACGACACCCCGGCTGACTCCGCCCGGGCGTGGTGGGCGGTGCCGCAGGTCTCCAGGAGTTCGGCCAGATCCACCGTGACCCGGTGGTACGCCAGGTTGCCGGCCTCAGCCAGGGCCAGGTCCTGCAGGTCGTCGACGATGCGCTGTTGCAGCACCGCCTCTTCGAGCAGCGAGGCGTAGAGCTCCTGGTCCGGCGTGACCACGCCGTCGGAGAGCGCCTCGAGATAGCCGCGCAGGTTGGCCAGCGGGGTGCGTAGTTCGTGTGCGACGTCGGCGACCAGCCGGCGTTGCCGCTCCTCCCCGCGCTGCAGGGAGTCGGCCATCCGGTTGAACGACCGGGCCAACTCCGCCAGTTCGTCGTTGCCCCGCACCGGAACCCGTCCGGTGAGGTCGCCCCGGCCGAGCCGCTGAGCGGCCGCGGTGAGCGTGTCGATGGGGCGCAGCACCCGCCGGCTCAGCAGCACGGTGCCGATGATCGCGACCGTCGCAACGCCCGCTGCCGCGGCGAGCAGCGGACCGGCCGCCAGCGCGGACGCCGGATCGCCACGAGCGCCGAGGTAGACCCGGGCGGGTACCGGCGCGACATCACTGATCTGGTTGGTGAAGACCTGGGCCAGGCAGGAATCCAGTGGTTCCACGGCCGTCAGGGCGCCACAGCCCTGCACCCGGTCGGCGCCGGCCGCCCGGTCCCGGCCCGGCCGGGCCGCGATGTCGCGACAGCCGCGGACGATCTCGTCGACGCCCTGGCGATCGCGCCCGTCGGCCGTGCTCAGGTCCGCGTCGAACTGCGGAACTCCCGTGCTGGTGGGTGAGGCGACGACAGGGACGGATTCCCGGGTCAGGCAGGCCGCGAACAGCACGCCCGTGCGGTAGGCGGCGATCGCACCGACCACGCCTTTCTCCCGGCCCGCCGGCTCCGCCGGCAATGCGGCCAGATTCAGTACCGGCCGCGGGTCGACGAACCCGACCATCGTGCCGAGCGGCCGGGCGGTGCGATTTTCCTGGGTGTCCGTGTCCACGATCACCTGGCCCGTATCGGCGACCAGGTGGATCCGCTGACCGGTTTCGGCGCGCAGGTCCTGCACCAGGCCGGGCACGCCCTCCCAGGTGCCGTGCCGGCTGCCGTACGCCTCGAGTCGGGCGACGACCTGGTCGAGCTGCGCTCGGTCGACGGTGGCCGACTCGTTGATCTGTTGCGAGGCCTGCCGCAGGGTCAGCCACGCGGTCGCCGCGGTCGCGCTCACCGCGACGAGGATGACCAGCCAGAGCACCCGTAGCCGAAAACTCACCGGCTGGCTCCGGGCGTCCCCTCGGGCGTCGCCGCCGGTTCCGGCTCCGGTTCGGCGAGCCGGTAGCCGCGGCCGTAGACGGTCCGCACGTACCGCGGCTCGGCGACGTCGGCCTCGATCTTGCGGCGGAGGTTCATCACGTGCGCGTCGACGGTGCGTTCGAGCACGAAATGATCGAAGCCGAAGGCACGGTCGATGATCTGCGCCCGGGTGAACACCCGCCCGGGCTCGCCGGCGAGCACCTCGAGGATGCCGAACTCCTTGGCCGTCAGAGCGACCGGCCGGCCGCCGACGCGTACCTCGAACCGGCCGGCGTCCACCTCGAGCTCGCCGACGCGCAGCACCGCCCGGTTGTCGGCGCTCACCACCCGGGCCCGGCGTAGCAGCGCCCGTACCCGGGCGGCCAGCTCCCGCGGGCTGTACGGCTTGGTGAGATAGTCGTCGGCACCGAGATCGAGGCCCAGCAGGACGTCGTCCTCGGTGGTGCGGGCGGTCAGCAGCAGGATCGGAATCTCCGACTCGGCGCGCAGGATCCGGCACACGTCGAGGCCGTCGACGACCGGCATCATCACGTCGAGGACCACCAGGTCCGGCCGGCGGGTCCGGCACTGGTCCAGCGCGGCCCGCCCGTCGCCGACCAGCAGCACGCTGTGCCCCTCGCGTTCGAGATAGACCCGTACCAGGTTGGCCTGCTTCGGGTCGTCCTCGGCGACCAGGATCCGCGCGCTCATGTTTTTCCCGTTCTGGCTAGTGGTGGCGGGGTCAAGTAAAACCGAAACCTGTGAAGAACTGATGTGGGCGGGCCCGGAGAGCGGCGAGCGGGATATCCGCACAGCTGGCCCACGGCTTCTTCAAGGGTTCTTCACCACAGGCTGCCTACGGTTCCGGTCATGTCAGTCAGGAGCCGGACATGATCCTGGAACCAGCACACCCAGGCCGCCGCGGGGAGCAACAGCGGCGGGCGGTCCGGCGGCGGATCCGGGAGACGCTCGCGGTGCGCCGGGCCGCCGCTGTCGGCGGGCACGGGGCCGCCGAACCGCCGGACGAACCGCCCGTCGAACCCGGGGCTGCCGGGTGACGCCGGGTACGCGCGGTCGACGCGCGGGGACCGGTGTGATCAGTGAGAGTGCCGAGCTGGCCGAGGCCGTGATAGATCTCGCGGCGATCGCGCAGAATATTCGGACGATCGCAGCGATCGCGCGTACCGGGTTGATGGCCGTGGTGAAGGCCGACGCGTTCGGGCACGGCGCGGTGCCGGTGGCGCGGGCCGCGTTGGGGGCCGGCGCCGACTGGCTGGGCGTGACCTCGGCGACGGAGGCGGTGGCACTGCGATCGGCGGGCATCGACGCGCCCGTCCTGAGCTGGCTGCACCGGCCGGACGAGGACTTCACCCGCCTGATCGCCGCGGACGTCGACATCGCGGTGTCGACCCTGACCCATCTGCGCGCGATCGCCAACGCGGCCACGGGTCTCGGTGTGCCCGCCGCGGTCCAGCTCAAGGCGGACGTCGGTCTGTCCCGCAACGGTGCCAGCGACGACGAATGGCCCGAGCTGGTCGCCTGGGCTCGCAAGCACGAGGCGGAGGGCAGCGTCCGGGTGCACGGGGTGTGGTCCCACCTGACCAACGCCGACGTGCCTGGATGCCCGAGCATCGCGCGGCAGCTGTCGACGTTCCGGGAGGCACTGCGGATCGCCCAAGATGCCGGGCTTTGTCCGAAACTAGTGCATTTGGCCAGTTCGGCGGCGGCACTGGCCGCCCCGGAGACCCAGTTCGATCTCTGTCGGATCGGCCTGGCCATGTATGGCATCGACCCCTTTGGCGCGGCCGGTCCCCGCCGTTTCGGCCTGCGACCCGCCATGACCCTGCGGTCAAGGGTGGTCAACCTGAAACGCGTGCCCGCCGGGACCGGCGTCTCGTACGGGCCCGACCACGTGACCAACCGGCCGACCACGCTCGCTCTGCTGCCGCTCGGGTACGCCGATGGCCTGTCGCGCACCGCCGAGGGCCGCGCGTGGGTCTGGCTCGCTGGTCGACGATGCCCGATCGTCGGCCGCATCGCCATGGACCAGTGCGTCGTCGATGTCGGCGATCTACCGGTGGCGCTCGGCGATCCCGTGGTCGTCTTCGGCCCCGGCGCCGAGCCCGGCTCGCCCGACCCGGCCGAGCCGACGGCCGCCGAGTGGGCTCAGTGGGCCGGCACCAACCCGCACGAAGTCCTGACCGGAATCGGCGCGCGAGTGGCGCGCGTACACCTACACGGGGAAGCGGCAGCATCATGACTGTTCGTTTGGCGGTGCTGTTCGGTGGGCGCAGCGGGGAGCACGACGTCTCCCGGCGCTCGGCGGACAGCATCCTGGCCCATCTCGACCGCGACACGTACGACGTGACCGAGGTGATGATCGAGCGGGACGGCCAGTGGCGGGTGAACGGCGACCGGGCCACGTTCGCGCAGGCGCTGCGGACCCTCGGCGACCAGGACGTGGTGTTCCCGGCTCTGCACGGCCCGTACGGTGAGGACGGCACCGTCCAGTCGATGCTGGAGTGGCTCGGCGTCGCGTTCGTCGGAAACGGTGTCTTCGCCAGCGCCGCGGGGATGGACAAGCCGGTCACGAAGAAACTCCTCGCCGCCGACGGCCTGCGCGTGGCCGCCGGGGTGACGCTGCGCCCCGACGAGGAGCTGTCGTCGCGGGATCAGGAGCGACTGGGACTGCCCGTCTTCGTCAAACCCGCCCGGGCCGGCTCCAGCCTGGGCGTCTCCAGGGTCGAACAATGGGCGCAACTGCCCGCCGCCCTGCGGCGGGCGCGGGAGAGCGACGCGAAGGTTGTCGTCGAACGCGCCGTGCGCGGGCGCGAGATCGACGTCGGCGTCCTTCAACACCCCGACGGTCGCGTCGAGGCTGGGCCGCCGCTGGAGATACGGGTGACGGACGCCTCCTTCTTCGACTACGACGCCAAGTACGACGGCGGTGCCGTCTTCCAGATTCCGGCCCAGCTCGACCCCGGCACCACCCGACTACTGCAGGACCGGGCCGTACAGGCGTTCCACGCGCTCGGATGCCGTGGGCTGCTCCGCGTCGACTTCTTCCTCCCGGATCCGGACGCCGACCACGGCACAGGGTGGACCGGAGACTGCCGGGAGCCGGTGATCAACGAGGTAAACACCTTCCCCGGATTCACCGCCGCCTCCCAGTACCCGCAGATCTGGCAGCGGGCCGGCGTCGGCTACTCGGCACTGCTCGACATCCTCATCCAGGGCGCACCGCACCGACGCGACACCGTCTCCCCCCGCCCGGGCCCCTGCTGATGGCCGTCTACACCGCGGAACACCTCCGTGGGCTCCGCATGATCGTCGCGGGCGGGGGATCGGGCGGGCACACCTACCCGGCGCTGACCACGATCCGTACGCTCCGCGGCCGGCTGGCGGCAGCCGGCACCGGACCGGACGTCCGCTGGGTGGGCGTAGCCCACGGACTGGCGGCCAGAATCGCCCAGCGGGAGGCAATTCCCTCCACGGCGATCACCACCGGCAACCCGCGCCGCTCGCCGGACCTGCACGAGTGGGGCCGCAACGTCGCCGACGCCTTCCGCGTGCCGCTCGGCATCTTCCAGGCCGGCGCAATCATCGACGCCGCCGGGCGCGGCGCGTGCTTCGGTGTGATCTTCGGCTGTGAACTGTGCGAGCTGGACGTCATCCGCGTTTGTCCAGCCGATGCGGATCTGCCCGAACAGCGCTGGAATGCGCTGGCTCCACGTGTCGATCAGCCGGCGAGCTGGTCGCGGCGGCGGGTGAGGTAGGCCCGCTCCGCGGGGTTGCCGGCGAGACCGATGGCCCGGTCGTACGCCGCCCGCGACTCGCCGCCGCGCCCGAGTCGCCGCAGCAGGTCGGCGCGCGTGGCGTGGAAGGCGTGGTAGCCGTCAAGGACCTCGGCGAGCCGGTCGATCTCGGCGAGCCCGACCCCGGGGCCGTCGACTTCGGCGACCGCGACCGCCCGGTTGAGCCGCACGATCGGCGAGGGATCGAGCAGCACCATGCGGCCGTAGAGGGCGACGATGGTGGACCAGTCGGTGTCTCGGGCGGATGGGGCATGCGTGTGGACCGCGTTGATCGCGGCCTGCAGCTGGTAGCGCCCGGGTGGGTCACCGCCGGTCGCCACCGCCTCGATCCGCTCGCGAACCAAGGCGTTGCCCTCGGCGATGAGGGTGCGGTCCCATGCGCCGCGGTCCTGCTCGTCGAGGGTCACCAGCTCCCCGGTGCGGGACACGCGCGCCGGCCGTCGGGCGTCAGTGAGGAGCATCAGGGCAAGCAGGCCGGCTACCTCGCCGTCGTCGGGGAGGAGGGTTCGGAGCAGGCGGCCGAGGCGGATCGCCTCGTCGGTGAGGTCGACGCGCACCGGGTCGTCGCCCTCGCTGGCGAGGTAGCCCTCGTTGAAGACGAGGTAGACGACCGCGAGCACGCCGGCGAGCCGCTCACGGATGTCGTCGGCCGAGGGCACCCGGTAGGGAATGTGTGCCGCCTTGATCTTTGCCTTGGCGCGGGTGATCCGTCGCGCCATCGTGGTCTCCTGCACCAGGAAGGCGCGGGCGATCTCAGGGACGGTGAGGCCGCCGAGCAGGCGGAGGGTGAGCGCCACCCGGGCCTCCAACGCGAGCGCAGGGTGGCAGCAGGTGAAGATCAGTCTGAGCCGGTCGTCCTCGACCGGGCCGGTCGGCTCAGGAGGGGTGTCGTCGTAGGCGATCCGGGCCGCCTGGTGTTTGGCGTCGCGCTGCGACTCGCGACGGAGCCGGTCGATCGCCTTGCGGGTCGCGGTGGTGGCGAGCCAACCGCCGGGATTGGGCGGCAGGCCCTCGCGCGGCCACCGCTCTGCAGCCGCCAGGAACGCCTCGGCGGTCGCTTCCTCGGCGACGTCGAGGTCGCCGAAACGGCGCGCGAGGCCGGCGACCACCTGTGCCCACTCCTCCTGGTGGGCACGGGTGATCGCCTGCTCGACGGTGGGACCAGTCACGGCTCCAGCAGCGCTCGGACGGATTTCGCGGTTCGGAAGGGACGCACCTCGACCGTGCCGCGGCACGCTTTCGACCCCTCGGCGGCAAGCGCCAGGGCCACGTCCAGGTCGGCGGCCTCGATGACCCAGAAGCCGCCGAGATACTCCTTCGTCTCCAGGTAGGGCCCGTCGGTGAAGGCCGGCTTCCCGCCCTGCCCGTCGACGGTGGTGGCGGTCGTCGCGGGCTCCAGGCCGTCGGAGAAGACGAGGTGACCGTCCCTCTGGAGCCTCTCGTTGAAGGCGCCGGTGTCGGCGAACGCCTGCAGCATGGCCTCCTGGGAGGGGTAGGTGCCGGACTCGGTGTGCTCGGCCGGTCCGTAGACGGACAGCAGGTACCTGGGCACCGCGCTCACTTCTCCCCAGGGCCGTGACGCCGGGCCTCCCCGGGACCTCGAAACCGGTGCACCTCCTGCGGCCAGTCGAGCACGGTCGCGAGCCTGCCGGCCCAGTATCGCGCCGCCGCGTCGTCGGGCACGTCCACGACGGCGAAGCCGCCGAGGTGCTCCTTGGTCTCGACGTACGGGCCGTCGGTGAAGACGGGCTTGCCGTCAACCAACTCGACACTGCACACCGCGGTGGACCGGTCGAGCCCGCCGTTGCTGAAGATCAGGACACCCTCGGTCTGCATCTCCTCGATCACGGCCCGGGCGGCCGTGCCCTTCTCGCGCACTTCCTCCGCCGTGTGGTCGGGCACCCACTCATCGTTGAAGGTGATCAGGTACTCCGTCATGGTCGTCTCCTCTCAGTTCCCGGACGAGGGCCTCTCCCGACTCCTCGTGTGCGGCGGTCCGGCCGGCCGCCGCACTAGTTCCACGAGCGGCTGCGCCCTGATACGACACCATCCCGGAAACTCCTTTTCAAGGCAGCCCCACGTGGTGACTGAGGAAACCAGTGCGAGCAGTCAGCGGCCGTCGGCCCTGGTCCCTCCACAAGCCCCGTCCTGCCCGGAGCGTCGCGGATCCGGCGGCAGCCGCGGCCACGACCGCTACCGTTTCACACGAGGCCGAAGTCACCCGCTGGCGCCGAGCGGCGGGCTGGTCAGTGTTGAAGAACTGCCCGCCTTGACCGCTGCGGAGCTGCTCGCCGACTCCATGGCCGACATCGTCGGTGGTGCTGCCTTCATGGTTCTCACTGCCTGCCGCATATGGCGATTCGCGGTTGAGAACGTGCACTGCTCCAATGCGCAGGCCGCAGAGTGGGCACTCGACCGGGATCCTTCGCTGACGGCCATTCGTCAGGCGGTCCACCAGTACGAGCAAGATCCGGCGAGCATGGTTGACGAGCAGGGCATAGCCGACCTGCTCGACAGCGTGCTGCATGAACCCGCACGGACGCGACAACCAATGCGCGACCAGCGCGGTGAACCGTTCCGCGTCGACCTGCTCAGCCGGCACCCGGACGGCGTACCCGGGGCCTTCCCGGGCAGCACCGTACTCGGTGAGCGCGGTGGTCGGTCCGGTTCGAGCGCCCGCCGCAGTCCGGCCACGTAACCGTGCAGGGTCGGCGGGCCGGCCGTACGCCCACCGTCGCTCCAGACCAGGTCCCGCAGCCGCTCGGCGGGCAGCATCCGACCCCGGGCCGCCAGCAACGTGGCGAGTACCATGCGCTGTCGCCGGCCACCGAGCGCCACTTCCGCCCCGTCGCGGTGTGCGGTCAGTGGCCCGAGTACGGCAAGCCGCACGTCGGCCATCCCCACCCACCACCTTCACCGGGTCGCCGTGGTCAGGCGGTCGGGTCACCGAGAGCTACGCAGACGTTGTCCTGTCGGCCGATCCCCAACGTCAGCCGACGGGTGCCGGCCGGATCGATCGAGACGACGTGCAGCCCGTCGAGGATGTAGTAGCCACGTGGGTAGCGGTCGCCCAACCGGAAGCCGAACCCCGCCGGCCCGACGATGGTGTAGCGCAGCCACCCGCCGTCCGGGCGGTATTCGAGCAGCCCGGAGCCGCCCGCGTCCCGACGTACGGCTTTCCCGGTGTCGGTGTTGACGAAGTCCACGGTCAGCGGGCCGGCGTACTCCTCACGTCGGACGGCCCCGGTGACATACCGGGCGAGCACCCGGACCCGTACGTCCTGGGAGACGACGCGGACGTGGAGCGGGAACGAGCAGTAGCGGCCGGCCGGCCCGGTCCATTCCTCCTGGATCGACGGACGCCAGGGCTCGGGGCGGTTGCCGGCCCAGCCTCGCCAACCGGACACGGTCACCTGGGATCCGTTGTCCTGAGCGACCACCGGGCCGGCGGGAGTGGTCACGAGGGCCGTGGACACCATCAGCATTCCGAGCAGAGACCGACTGACGATCTTTCCCAGGCGCATGTCATCACCTAACCAGTAAATTTCAGTTAACCGGTGTCATCGACAGTACTGGTTAACTGCGCTGAGTCAAGGCACACTGTCGACATGCACTGGGTGAACGTCGAGGGCTATCCGATGCCCGTCCCGGTCGGCGGGCATCCCGCCCTGGAGCTCTGCAACACCTGGGCCGGCTGGGCGGCACCACCCGGTCCGGAACGGGAGTGGCTTCGCGACTTCGACCGCCTGGCGGTGTGGACCGGGCACGTCCAGCTACTCACCCCGACCACCGTCGGTCGACTCCGGGAACACGGCCGCCGCCACCCGGCCGCCGCGCACGACGTGCTGGTGGCGACCCGGCTGCTGCGCACCGCGCTGCGCGATGTCCTGCTCGACCCGGGCGACACAACGGCCTTCCGGCATGTCGCCGAGCAGGCACACCGAGCCGCCGCCGTGGCGGTGCTGGAGTCGGACCAGGACGGACTCGCCCACTGGACGCTGCCCGACGACGTCGGTCTGCTGCTGCCGCTGCTGGCCGGTGCCCGGGCCGCCGCCGACCTGCTCAGCACCCCGGCCCGCACCGAGGTACGCGCCTGCCCGGCCGTCGACTGCGGATGGCTCTTCCTCGACCGGCGGGGCCGGCGTCGCTGGTGCAGCATGGCCAGTTGCGGTAACCGGGCCAAGGTACGGGCCTATGCCGCCCGCCAGCAGCCGGGCTGACCAACCGTCACTCGAATCCGATGGCGTTGTCGCCGGCGCTGGCGGCGGTGACGACGACCGCGAGGAGTAGGCCGAGGGTATCGGTGACGATGCCGCGCTCGCGTCCGACGATCTTCTTGCCGGCATCGATGCCTTGCGTGGCCAGTGGCGCGTTGGTGGAGGTCTTCACGCTCTGGGTGTCGATGACGCAGGCCGACGGCTGGGTGGCGCGTCCGGCCCTGGCGCGGGCGAGGCCGGTGAGGTCGTAGTTGAGCTGGGCGAAGATGCCGTCGGCGGTCCAGGCGGCGAAGTAGCCGTAGACGGTCTGCCAGGGCGGGAAGTCGTGGGGCAGGTAGCGCCGGGCGTCCGGGAGTTGCGCGAGGGCGGCGTCGAGGACGGTGATGTGATCCGCGGTGGTGTTCGACCCGGCCCGACCCGGCGCAACATTCGGACAGCGGCTTTCGGGGTGTTGTCCAGGAAGCAGAACAACGGGTGGTAGCCGTAAGGCCGGTCCGGGGCGCCCTGCAGCGTTGCCGCTGTGGGTTTCCCCGGACCGCCTTTCGGCTGAAGCGTCGCTGGCACCTCGATCGCGGGCCTGCTCGTCGGAGATGTCGAGGAGCGGGGTTCGCCGGCGAGTCCGCCTACGGGGCGATGCTCCACGACGCCCGCAGACCGCAGAACGTCCACGTCGGGCAACTCATCATCCCCGGTGCCATCGGCATCACTGCGACCATCCGAGCTCGGGTGGGGTGGTGCGCACGCCGGTTCCGGCGTGAGCTCGCCAGCGAGGCAGCGGTGTAGGGATGTCTTGGGATGCCGGTCTCGCTGGCGATCCTGCCACGCTGGTCCGCGGGTTCAGCGGGGTTGACGGTCAGCCGCAGGAGGCGTCCCGGCAGGTCACCTCGATCTCGTAGAGCCTGGCCTGCCTGTCCCGGCTGCCGAGCACGTCGAGGCGGATTGCAGTTGCGCGGACCGGAGTGAAGGTGTGCGTGGTGACCTTGGTCGTGTTTCCGGTGACTTCGCTGAGCGACTGCCAGGCACCGTCGACGAACCCAGAGATCCGGTAGGCGGTCAGCTCGTACCCGCCGTACTGGTGCAGCCGCACGGTGTCGATCAGCTCCGGATCGGCGAACTCGACCCGTAACCAGTGGCTGTCGCCCGGATCGGTGATCCAGCGACTACCGGCGCTGACCACGTTGCCGTCGATCACGTGCGACGGCACGTACTGCCGCCACCAGCCCGACGCGGTGGCCGTGGCGCCCTCGGATGCCAGCGCCACGTTGTGCCACACCGCACCGAAGATCGTGGTGGCGCTCGCGGCGAACTGTCGGGGTCCGTCCGGCAGCACGCCGTGCGGGGCGTCGACCGTGACGGTGGCGCTCTGCTCGGCCGCGAGTTGTCGGACTCCCACGGTCAACGGAACCTCCACCACCGCGAACGGCGCGAGCCGCACCTCCGCCGGGGCCGGGGCGACCCACCCGTCAGGGACAACGGCGCTGAGCTGTGCGGTCACGGGTGCGCCGACGTCGTTACGGAGCACCGTGGTGACCCGGGCCTCCACGTCCGACTCCGGCCGGACCGTGGTCCGCAGGGGCAGGGCCGAGACGGTGAGCAGCGAACCGCGGTCGGTGAGGGCCGTGCTCAGTGCGAGGGTGGGGAAGGCTTCCAGCTCCTGGTAGCGCGACCAGGCCAGCGTCATCTCCCAGGACTCCAGCCGGTGCACGGCCGCGGTGACCTCGTAGCGGCCGTCGTTGCCGGCTCGGACCGGGGTGCCGGCGAACTCGTCGGCGAAGAGCTGATTGGCCAGCTGCCTGGTCTGCTGCACCGCGAGCTGGTTGGCGCCCTCGAACACCTTCGTCATGTACTGCGGATCGTCGCCGTTGTTCCGAGCGTACGCCTGGACCTGGCTGAGCACCTGGTTGCGGTAGACATCGGTGTGGGTCAGCTCCTGCAGCGTCAGCTCGACGTGCGCGGTGGCGGCACCCAGGAGGATGGCCTGGCGCGCCTGCTGGAAGGGAATTCCCTTCGACTTGCCCGGGAAACCCGGCAGGCGTCCGGTCCGGCTCGCCTGCAACAGCGCTGCGCGGACCACCGACTGGGAGACGGACAGGCCGATGTTCCAGCCGGACCAACCGGCCAGTTCCCCGAACCGGATCCGGGGGGCGAGCAGCGAACGTAGCTCGCTGTCCACCTTGCCGGCCAGCGCGTCGTCGCCGACTGCGACGAGCCGGCCCCGGGCCACCGCGTCGTGGATCCGGTCGGCAAAGGGTTCCAGGTTTCCGCCTCCGGCCGTGTTCGCCATCAGCAGGATGTCGGCGTCGGAGCTGTCCGAGGGGCGGGCGCCGAGGGTACGCACGTATTCGTCGACCAGGGTGGCGTAGGGGACGTCCTGATAGGGGGCCACCCACTGGTCACCGGGGGTCCGGGACCACTCGACGTCGACCGTCGGGGAGGCGCCGAGCCGTTCGGTGATGTGCTTGGCCACCAGCAGCGCGCCGAGGATGTCCGCGCCCGGGTAGATCCTAACCCGGTCCTGGACCCCGAGCTTCGCCGTGAGCGCGGCCAGGGCAGCTTTCTCCAGGCGGTGCGGGCCGTGCTCGGTGGCGTCGTCCTGGCCGAGGATCAGGTAGTCGATGGTGCCGTTCGCGACCCGTTCGATCATGTCGCGGTTGATCTGGTGGTCCCGAGCCCGGGCACAGAGGAAGTCCGCCTTGATCTCCTCGGGGATCTCGTTGGCGACCTGCTCGTACTCGGCCCGGCGTTCCTCTTGTCCGAGGTTCTCCACCTGATCCATGAGGATCGCCCAGCGCCGGATCGGGCCGGAGTGGATGCCCGGGTAGCTGCTGGTCGGCTCGATGGTGAGGCGCATGATCACGTCGAAGGCGTACAGCGGCTTGTCGGGGTTCGTCCGCTTCACCTCGTCCAGCACGGCGAGCCGCCGCCGGGCGTCGGCCAGGCTGGTCTGGCAGGTCCGGGAGGCGACCAGGCCGCCGTAGGCGAGCATCGGGGCCGCGACCACCGAGCCGTCCGCGTCGGCGGCGGCCTCGCGCCACCAGGTGCCGACCGCGTCGGCCTGACCGTAGGTGAAGTACTCGCCGAGCAGGTCCTTCGGGGGTGTCAGCGCCTGGTGTCCGCCGGCCTCGGCGACCGCGACCGGCGTGTACGCGGTGAACGGCCGGTCGTCCAGCGGTACGACGGCGAGCTGGCCCAGGTTGGCCGGCGGCCTGGCGGCCGTGGCCGGAGTGCCCGGGAGGGTGAGCGCGAGGGTGAGGGTGACCGCGGTGGTGGTGATCACGCTGAGGGTGCGGGGTATCAGTCGTCTGTTGCGACGCATCGGTTCACTTTCGTCGGGTGGTGGACGAGGTCATCGGAGTTCGGTGGCACGGTCACCGGGTGCCTGGGTGTCCGACCGCCTTGAGGATGCCGAGCCCGTTGTGGGCGACCGGGAGAGTGCCCCGGGTGCCCTTGCACAGGTATTCGGTGGTGTCGCTGTCACCGTCGAGGTCGTTGGTGTCCTGGGCGGGCAGGAACATCGCGGCCAGTGAGCGGTCGAGCGGGGCGTAGAGCGCGTCCTGCCGGTTCGCCTGCTGCAACCGTTGGTAACCTGCGGTGAGATTCCAGGTGGAGATCGTCGAGTAGAGGTTGCTCCAACTGGAGATCTGGTCCACGTAGCCGCCCGGCGGGGTGGTGGGCTGGCCGATTCCGTCGACGAACGGATGCACGCCGTAGGTCAGGTAGTAGGCGCGTGGGTCCTGCATACGCAGCAGGAACTCGCCGATGCCGGTGGCCGCGTCGAGGTATCCGGAGGCGCCGGTCGCCTGGTGGGCGGCCAGCAGCGCCTCTCCGCACGCCGCGTTGCCGAACGAGGTGAAGTAGCGGATCTGGCCGTCCGGGGTGCTGGCCACCGCATCGTCGAAGATCTTCGGCGCGTCCGGGTTCTTGGTGAGCCGGTGGGCGAGTACCGCGCTGGCGAACTCGTCGATGAGCCCGGTCTCCACGCTCGACAGCGACCGCTGCTCGTACGCTACCCGCTGGTCGAGGTAGACCGAGATGAACTGGAGCGCGGTGCAGGCAGCGGTGCTCTGCTGCGGCCCGCCGATGGTGCACGGACTCGCCGCCGTGCACGTATGGCCGGCTACCACGAGCTGGTTGCCGTAGACGTGTTCGACGTCCCGGCGCAACCCGTTCCGTACCCCGTCGTACGACGCCACGAGCCAGTCGAAGTAGCTGTCGACGAGAGGGACCGGGGTGGCGGCGACGGCCGGGGCGGTCGGGACCGGCGCCGCGACGCCGACGATGAGGGCGGCCAGCAGCGCCGCCGCCCGCGCCCTCACTGTTGCCCCCGGTCCGGGGTCAGGACGATCCGAGGCTCGGCGGCGATCTCGCCGGTGCGGTTCCAGGGCAGGTGGATGTGCCAGGCGTCGAGCCGGTCCACGCGGGCCGCCACCGGCGCTCGTCCATCACTGCCGAGGGCGAGCGTGGCCCCGGCGAACTCGTCGGCGAACAGTTTCTCGGCGTACGGGACGGTGTTGTCGACCGCGTACGCGTTGATCTCGGGGAAGTAGGTCCTGATGTTCTGCGGGTCCGGCTCGCCCAGCGAGATCGCGTAGGCGGTGGTGGCGGTGCGGACGTTGTTGCGGTACGAATCGGTCTGCACCAGCTCCGAGATGGACAGTTCGATGCTGGCTCGCGCCGCGTCGTGCAGGAGTGCCCGCCGTGCGGCCAGGATCGGCTCACCGACGGTGGCCGGCGCGCCGGGTGGCAGGTCACCGCGGGCCGATCGTTGCCGCAGCGCCAAGCGGGACATTGCCTGGGCGAGGCTGATCCCGACGTTCCAGCCCGAGTAGCCGGCCAGCTCGACGTACCGGATCCGGCCGTTGAGCAGGGACAGCAGCCGCCGGTCGGAGTGCCCGGCGATCGCGTCGTCGCCGAGGGCTACGAGGCGGCCGGCCCGGAGGTGGGCCACGAGGCGGTCGGCGAACGGTGCCACTGATGCCGAACTGCCACCCGTGTTGGCCATCAGGACGAGGTCGGACTGTTCCGGCTGGTCCACGACCGTCCCGCCGAGGATGTCGACGTAGCCCCGAATGAGCTGGGCGTAAGGGATGTTCTGGTAGGGCGCTGTCCAGGCCTCTCCCGGCACCCGGGAGTACTCCACGCTCACCCGGGGCTGCACGTCGGCGTCCCTGATAGCGATCTTGGCTATGAGCAGGGCGGCTACCACGTCGGCACCTGGGTAGATCACCACCCGATCGCCGACGCCGAGCTCGGCGATGCGGGCGGCGAGTGCCTGGGACTCCGGTCGGTGTAGGCCGTGGCCGGTGGCGTCGTCCTGGCCCACCACGAGGAAGTCGAAGGTTCCTTCGGCCGCCCATTCGATCATTGTCAGGTTGACCCGGTGGTTGCGTGCCCGGGTGGCCAGATAGTCGCTCCGCACGTCGGCCGGGATCTGGGACTCCAGCGCGTCGAGGTGAGGGCGCTTTTCCGCCATTCCGAGGTTGTCGACCTCGTCCTTCACCGTCGCCCAGGCCCGTAGCTCGTTGCGCCACGGCCCCTCAGGGGTTAGCCGCATGATGGTGTCGAAGGCGAAGAGCCGCCGGTGTGGGCGGCTCCGTCGGACGGCCCGCACCGCCGCCAGCCGGGCGAACACCTCGGTCTCGGGTACGGAGCTGTTGCGGGAGTTGAGCAGTCCACCGTAGGCGAGCATCGGTAGGGCGACGACCAGCGCGTCCGCCCGCGTCGTTGACGAGGTGAGCCACTGGCCGACGGCGCGTCCATCGCCAGGGGTGAAATGCCGCCCCAGAGCTTCCCGTGGCGGCAACAGGGTGTCGTAGCCAGCGCCGGCGGCGATCTGTTGCGGGGCGTACCAGGTGTAGGGCCGGTCGTCGAGCGGCACCAGGGCGATCCGGCCGAGCCGTGGGGTCTGTGCCCGGGCATGGGCCGGGCGGCCGAGGGCGGCGAGGCCGGCGCCGGCAAGACCGGCGAGGCCGGCTGCCCGGAGAAGGCCACGGCGGGAGAGGGCGTGATCAGGCATGTCGGCTCCTTGCGTTGCCGGGGGATGCGCTGAGTCTTGGATCGACAAGAACTCCGGGTCAAGACCGCCGGAGCCCGTAATACGTATTACTTGCTCCGGCGGCCCTTGACACCGGTTCTGCGGGCCGGGCAGCATCCTCCGCAACAATCCCCGCCGATACGCGACGCTTCAGAAGGTGGCCGATAACCGTGTCCGCAGTACGGGGCAGGCTGACGCAGCACGAGATCGCGCGGATGGCCGGAGTGAGCCAGACGACGGTGTCACTCGTGCTCAACGACCGTTGTGAGGCGGCCTGGCGGATCGCCCCGGAGACCCGGGAACGGGTGCTGCGCGTCATCCGCGAGACGGGATACGTCGCCGACCCGCTCGCCCGACGGCTGCTCCAACAGCACAACGAGATCCTGGGCGTGTTCACCTACGAGTCGGTGTTCCCGAGCACCAGCGCGAACTTCTACCACCCGTTCCTGTCCGGCATCGAGGCGTGTGCGGAGAACATCGGGTGCGACCTGTTGCTTTTCACCAGCGCCCCCGTCAACGGCGGCAGCCGGCGGATCTTCCACGACAACAACCGCATCCGACTCGCCGACGGTTGTGTGCTGCTCGGTCGGGAGATTCCCCGCGACGAGCTGGCCCGGATGGTCGCCGGGAACATGCCCTTCGTGTCCGTCGGTCGACGTGACGACGCCTATCTACCCTCCGGTGAGGGCGGTCCGGTGCCCTGTGTCGGCGCGGACTACGCCCAGGCCACCGCCGCTCTCGTCCACCGCGCCGTCGACCTCGGGCACCGGGTGGTGGCGTACGTCGGCGATGGTGCCGGCGCCGAGTCCGCGGTCGACCGACTGGCCGGCTTCACCGCCGCGGTCGTGGAGACCGGAGTCGACGGTCTCCACGAACCGGTCGACGGACGAACCCCGGCGGAACTGCTCGACGCACTGCGCTCGACCCGGGTCACCGCCGTCTTCTGCGAGGAGCTGGTCGAGGCCGTCGCGATGACCGAGGCGGCGCGGACCCGAGGCCTGTCCGTGCCCGGTGACCTGTCCCTGGTGGCACTCGGCGATCCCACCCGACCGGCCGAGACCGACCTTGAATTCACCGGCTTCCGCATCCCCAGGAAGAAGATGGGCTGGCAGGCGATCGAGGTGCTCAGCGACATCCTGCACGACCGGAGCAGCGACCACCAACGGCTGCTTCCGTGCGAACTGGTCGAGGGCGAGACCCTCGCTTCCCCCTGACCCGGCAACCGACCGGAACTGACCAGCGGAACACGAAACTGGAAATGGGCTTCCCCCGCAGTGTGGGCACCCTGACACGCGGTGCCCGTCCCGACCGTCGTCCTGCCAGGTCTGGCCGGTGTTCTTCACGGTGGGCAGCCTGCTCACCGTGCTCGACGCGGCACCGCACGCGCCTCGGTCCGCGCCACCCGACAACGCCCGGGCAGCAATACAGGCCGCGCCGCGTCGCGTCGCCAGGAGACCCTCGCCGTGTGCGCGACTGGGATGCCGCTGCTCGTCCTGATCATGATTGCGCCGCGGCACGAACACTCCCTGGTACGTCATGGCCGCCCCGCGTGGTGACGGCCCGGGCGGGCCATCACCACGCGGTTGTTCGCGACCCGGCCGGCTCAGGCCGGTTGCCCGCCGTACACCACCGTCGTCCTGGCTGAGCAGATCGAACTGTCCGCCCGGCACACCTGGTAGGTAGCGGTGCCGCGGCCTTGGACGTCGATGGGATCGGTGTGGGCGCCATCGTTGGGCACCGTGCCGACCAGCGTGCCGTCGCGGTAGATGTCGACGTCGACGGAGGTTGCCCCCTGCCAGGTCAGATCCACCAGGAGTTGGCCCCTGTCCCGGCGTACCGAGGTGCCGACGGTGATGGTGTCGCGGTCGAGGTTGGTCGCGTAGCTTCCCTTCGCGGTCGCCAGCAGCAGGCGGGACGGACCGGCGAAGGTCAGCGTCCGAGGTTGCCGTACCCCTTCGATGCCGCTGCCGAACGGGGAGAACGTGGTGCCGGCGTCCGCGGAGCGGACGACCCGGGGGTCGGTGTTCAGCGACATGTACAGCGTCCGCCCGTCGACCGGGTCACAGGCCAGGTCGGCAACACTGGCGTTGCTCGTCCAGCCGGTGGATTCCCACGTGACGCCGCCGTCCAGGCTGCGGTACACGCCAGTGGAATTGGGGGTCAACCAGGCCGCCAGGTAGACGACGTGCGGGTCGTGGGACGACGTGCACAGGTATGGATTCATGGACCTTCCGGACAGGCCGATCATCGACGTGAACCACGAGGTGCCGCCGTCTTCCGAGCGCAGGACGCTGCTGGCGTAGGCGCCGCTCCGGTCGTTGATCGACGCGATCATTTCCTGGTCGGTGCCGTTCTCCACGATCTCGATGTCGAGTGTCGCTTGGCCGGACGGTCCCTCGTGGACCTTGGCCCAGGTCTGGCCTCGGTCCAGCGTGCGCCAGATCGTGGCTTCGGTGCCGGCGTACCCGAAGTCGGCGCCGGTGAGGAGGATCAGGTCCGGGTTGGTGCGGCTGAACCGGATCGTCGTGAGGTCAGACTCGTAGAAGGCCCCCTGGTCGGGGCCGAGTACGGTCCAGCTCCCGTCACCTCCGCGCCGGTAGAGCCCCTCCTGGGCCACCGTCGTGGGGCCGTTGGAGAGGGCGTAGAGCGTGCCGTCCGGGGCGAATCGGACGGTGCTGTACCGGGTCGGCGGCACCGGCTCCCGCTTCCAGGTGGTGCCGCCGTCGGCGGTGGAGTAGACGCCGCCGGTGTTCTGTCCCTGGAAGGCGATCGCCATCTCGTTCGGGTCACGCGGGTTGACGTGGATGGAGCGGAGGTCGATCTCGGCGATGCCGTTCGACGACTGGGCGAACGACGTGCCGCCGTCGGTGGAGCGGAAGACGGCCTGCGTGTCGGTGCCGAGGATGACCTGCCGCGAGTTGCCGGGCGCGAAGCGGATCGACCGCCCGGTCAGAGTGTTGGTACCGCCGACGCTGATCTCCCAGGTCGCGCCGCCGTCGGTGGTGCGGTGGACACCGGTACCGGCCGTGGTCACCAGGATCGTGTCCCGGTCGTGCGGATCCACGGCGATGCCTTGGACCACCAGAATCGGCCAGCTGCTGTTGTGCAGTGGGGTCCAGGTCACACCGAGGTCGGTCGACTGGTAGAGGCCGAGGTACTGGTTCGAGAAGAGCTGGCCGCCACCGACAAGCAGCCGCGTTCCGTCGTACCCGATGTCGAACAACGGGCTGGTGGGAAGGCCGGCGGAGCGTTTCGTCCAGGTGACCCCGCTGTCCCGGGTGACCCACACCTGGCCGGCGTCGAACGCGACGATCACCGTGTTCGGGTCGTTCGGGTCGATCGCGATCGCCCTGCCGGACAGCGCGGCACCCATCGCCGGTGTCCGGTTGGTCCAGGTCACGCCGCCGTCGGCCGACCGCATCAGGTTGACCTTCTGGGAGCCCAGGGCATTGGCGATCCCGGCCCACAGCACCGACGGGTTGACCGGGTCGACCGCGACGCTCAGGACCTGGTCGTTGAGGCCGATGTTGAGGTTGCTGGCGACCCAGGTCAGGCCACCGTCGTTGCTGCGCCACACGCCGTCCTGGGTGCCGACGTAGGCGGTTCCGCCAGCGGTGAACTCGATGGCGAAGACGCTCCTGCCGTGCAGCGCCGGCACCTCGGACCAGGTGGTGCCGCCGTCGCCGGAGCGGTACAGACCTCCGTTGTATCCACCGCCCGGTGCGTAGCCGGCCAGCACGATGTTGGGATCGGCAGTGGACACGGCGGTGTCGTAGATGTCGCCACCGGGCGGCCCGAGCAGCGACCAGGCCGCCGCCGTGGACGTCACCGCGGAAGCGGTCTCGCCCGCCGTGGGCGTCACGGCAACGCCGTCCGGGTGGTGTCCGTGCGCGTCCGCGGTCAGACCCGAACTGTCCGTCCACTGGCTGTCGCTGGCTGCCGTCTCGGCGGCGGCCGTGCTGGCTGCCAGCACCGTGCCGCCGGTGAGGCCGAGCGCCAGCAGGGCACCCAGAGCACGTCGCAGTCGACTCGTACTCATGACTCGTTGTCTCCTTCTTTGGGGTGGGCGCCGACGTGACCGGTCATCCCTGCTGGCCTGCGAACCGCACGGTGATCTTGTTCGAGCACTTCAGCGTGCCGGCGTGGCACACCCGGTAGGTGTACGTGACGGCGCCTGAGCCGTCGACGGCGTCGGCGTATGTGCCGTTGTTGGGCACCGTGGCGACGCGCGTGCCGTCACGGAAAACGTCGACATCGGTCGAGGTGGCGCCGTCCCAGGCCAGATTCACGACGGCGTTCCCCCGCACCCGGTGCGCCGCGGCGCTGAGCTGGATCGCCGTGTCGACCTTCACCTTCACCACCCGACCCGGCGAGCTCAACGTGCCGAGATAGACGAAGCCACCCTGCGGGTCGATCACTGCGGACAGCAGCGAGTTCTCGCCGCCGGCCAGCGTGGCCGCGCCGACCCGCTGGAAGCCGGCGAGCTCGATCTTCACGACCCCGCCGGGTGCGGTGCCGGTGCCGAAGTAGGCGTACCGACCGGCCGGGTCGATCGCCGCCGTCAGCAGCGAGTTCTCGCCGGTTGCGAGTTCGATCGCCTCGACCCGCTGGAAGCCGGCCAGGTCGATCTTCACGATGCGCCCCGGTGACGTGCCGGTGCCGAAGTAGGCGTACCTGCCCACCGGGTCGATCACCGCCGAGTAGAAGAGACTCTCGCTCACCATCGCGATCACCCCGACCTCCGCGAACGTCGTCAGGTCGAGCTTCACCACGAGCCCGGGCGCGGTGCCGGTGCCGAAGTAGGCGTACCCACCCGCCGGATCGATCACGGCGGAGCGCAGGTTGTCCACGCCGCTGCTCAGCGTGGCCGCGTCCACCCGCTGGAAGGTGTTCAGGTCGATCTTGACCACCCGTCCCGGTGCGGTGCCGGTGCCGAAGTAGGCGTATGCCCCCGCCGGGTCGATCACCGCCGACCGCAGGTAGTTCTCGCCGCTGTCGAGCGTGATCGTGCCGACCCGCTGGAAGGTGGCCAGGTCGATCTTCACGATGCGGCCGGGTGCGGTGCCGGTGCCGAGGTAGGCGTACCTGCCGGCCGGGTCGATCACCGCCGAGTTGAGGTTGTTCTCGCCCTCGGCCAGGGTGATGGCACCCACCCGCTGGAAGGTGCTCAGGTCGACCTTCACGACCCGACCCGGGGACGTCTGCGTACCGAAGTACGCGTACCGGCCGGCGGGATCGACCAACCCGGAGAAGAGTACGTTCTCACCGGCCGCCAGCGTCACGGCGTCGACCCGCAGCGGGACCCGGATGGCGATGCCTTCCAGCGTGATCGCGTGCGGGCCGTCGACCGCGTCGCTGGTCACGGTCACCGGCGCCGTCGCCGGCTCTTCGACGGTGGGCGTGAACGTGTACGCCACGGTGCAGCTTTCCAGGTGCGAGAGCGTGACCGGTAGGGCGCCACAGGTGCCGCCGGACTGCGCGAACCCGACGCCCGACTCGGTGATCGCGCTAACCGTCACCGGTTCGGCACCGGTGCCGGTCAGCGTCGCCGTCAACGGTCCGGCCGTGTCGCCGATCTTCGTCACGCCGAAGTCGAGCGAGCGGGGTGCCACGCTCAGTTGTCGTCCGTCCGGTGGTGCCAGGGCGAAGTCCCGGGCGGCGGTGCCACCCTCGACGACGGTCGCCGCGCCGCTCGTCGCCTGGTATCCGAACGCCGAGGCGGTCACGGTGTAGCTGCCGGCGGGCAGGGTGATCGCGTACCGGCCGTCCGGCCCCGTGGTTCGGGTCCGGTTCACCGATCCGGCGATGGTGATGGTGGCACCGGCGATCGGCGTGTTGGTGGGGGCGGCGAGCACCGTGCCGGTCAGTTGTCCCTTCGCCGGACGCGGCGCCTGGGTGACGGCGGCGAGGGCGTCCAGCTTGCCCTGGCCCCACACGTTGTTGTTGCCGCTGGTACCGCCGCAGGTGAGATCCGCGGTGTCCATGGCGGAGCCGTCCAGGATGGACCGGGTGGCGGCGATGTCGCGCTCCAGCGCGGGCGCGGCCGACCAGAGCAGCGCGACCACGCCCGCCACGTGCGGGGAAGCCATCGACGTGCCGGTGAGCGCGCCGTAGCTGCCATTGGCGAATGACGAGCGTACCGCGACACCCGGGGCGGCGATGTTCGGTTTCACCTGGTCAGCACCCCAAGCCGAGGGGCCGCGGCCGGAGTTGACGTACAGGGCGCCGTTGACGTCGAACGCACCGGCCGAGTACGCCTCGGGCAGGTTGCCGGGGTTGCCCGCCTGTCCACACGTCGACCCCGGGTTGCCGCTGGAGAACTGGGGGAAGATCCCGGCCGCCACCCAGGCCTGGACGGTGGGCTGGTACCAGGGGGAGGTGGTGGCGCCGCCACCCCAGGAGTTGTTGATGATGTGCGGGCGGAGCGCCGGGTTCGGGTTCTTTCCACGCAGGTCGGTGGGGGCGAGCATGAACTGCCCGCTGGACAGCAGCGCGGAGGACGTGCAGGAGTTGGACTCGCAGCCCTTCGCGGCCATCCACTTCGCCCCGGGCGCCACCCCGATCTGATTGGCCCCGCCATCGTTGCCGACCATGGTGCCCACGGTGTGGGTGCCGTGGTTGTTGTTGTCGCACGGCACCAACGACGGGGCGCCGCACACGCTCGACGGGTCCCACCAGTTGTAGTTGTGGTCGAACGTGCCGTTGCCCAGGTTGCCCCGGTACTGCTTGACCAGCGCCGGGTGGTTGTACCGCACCCCGGTGTCGATGCTGCCGATCACGATGTCCTCACCGGTCACCGCGTGCTGCTGCCACACCTGCGGGGCATTGACCCGGCTGATGTTCCACTCGACGGCCGTGATCTGCGATTCCTCGTCGGCTGCTTCCGGCGTGGGAATCTGGTAGATCTGGTCGGTGGCGATCTGGGTGACCTCTGGGCGGGCGGCGATCCGCTTCAGCAGCGCCGCGTCGCCGGTCACCCGGACGGTGTTGGCGATCCAGTACGGCTGGTGGCTCGCTCCCGCGGCCTTCAGCATCGCCACCAGACCAGCCTGGCTGGCCCTGGCGGTGCCGGTCAGCCTCTCGTACACGAACCGGCCCTGCGCGGCCCGATCAGTGATCCTGGCCGCTCCGGAAAGGTCGGCCCGGTCCCGCAGATACACCCAGAAGGTGGCGGTACCGTCCGCGGCAAGTGTGGTGTGCAGCGCCGGCTCGACCGATGCCGTCCGGGTGGGTGCGGCTACCACCGTTCCTGGTATCCCCAGGACGAGCAGCATGGCCGTGACCAGGACGGCACCCAGTCGGAGCCTTCGCCACCGAGGGGCGCTCACGAGCGTCGGGGAACCCGTCGCCAATCCATTCAAGGAACTCTCCTCTGTCCTCGCGGTGCGGTCTCGCCCGCTGTCCCTTGTCGGGCCTGAGTCCGTAGCGGCGGAAGGGCTCATACCGACCGCCATCCGCCCTCGTGCCGGGTCCCCTCAGCCGTCTCGCCCGCCGGTGCGTTCTCGTCCTCGATCGGGCTCGGCGGTGCGCCCGCGGCCGGCCGTACCGCACCGGCAGGTGGCGCTGGTTCGCTGGGAGACCCGGGCGGTCCGGGAGTCTCGTCGGGCTCAGGATGATGCATGGCAGCAGCCTGGCCGCGAGGCACCGCGGGGAACAATCCCGGAAACCCGGCAACTAACGGCTTGCCACTCAGCTCAACCGGCTCGCGATGGCCGCTCGGGAACGGATGTGCAGCTTCCGCAGTACGGACGTGATGTGCTGCTCGACGGTGTATACGGAGAGGAACAGCTCTGCGGCGATCTCCTTGTTCGTGCGACCCGCGGCGGCCAGCTCGGCCACCTCCCGTTCCCGCGGTGACAGCTCGTTGCCGTAGCTGGGCCGCCCGGTCCGGCGGCGACCGGGCAGCGACAGGCCCCGTTGCCGGGCCGCGCCGATCGCGCGGGCGTAGTCCCAGGTGGCGCCCAGGCGTTGATACGTGTCCAGGGCGGTCGACAGCTCGGCGGCACCGGCCTCGTGGTCACCCGCACCGAGCAGCGCCAACGCCGCCTGCTCCCGTGCCTGGGCCGCCTGGTAGGGATAGGGAAGCCGGTCGTAGTGGTGAGCCGCCTCGACGAGGTGGCGGGCCGCCCGCGTGTCGCCGGCAGCCGTATCCAGCAGACCCCTGGCGTGTTGGAGAACTGCCGGGGCGATGGAGACGTCCAAGTCTCCCAGCCGGTGTTCGTAGTCGGTCAGCAGGACGTCGGCGTCGGTCAGCTGGCCCGCGGCGACCAGTGCCTCGGTGGCGGCCGGTAGCACCGGTGCCGCAGCCGCCCACGCCTCCTTGCCGGTCAACACGGTGAGACATCGTTGCGTCGCGGCCAACGCGGCGTCGACGTCCCCCCGGGCGAGCGCGATGCGGGCCAAACCACTCGCCGGGAACGCCAGCGACTCCACCAGGCCCAGATCCTCGGCCAGTTGCCGGGCACTGGCGAGTCGGTGTTGGGCGTCGTCGAGGTGGCCGTGACCGAGGGCCAGGCCACCCAGCGCCAGCTCGGCTTCGATCCGGCCGAGCGGGTAGTCGGACAGGGCGTCGAGCAGGGCGTCGGTGCCGTCGGTCAGCGCGTCCCAGGTGCCCCGGAGATAGTGCAGCAGGACCAGCGCCGACCGGGTGAGCAGCTCCAGCCGGCGGCTGCCGTACCTGACCGCTCCCGTCAGGGCAGTCGACAGCAGCCGCTGCCCGACCTCGTGGTGCCCGAAATAGCAACACTGGGTGCCGACTGAAAAGTACGCGTTGACCTCGGCCAGCGACTGGGGTGAACTTCCGGTGGCCGCTTCGATGCGGTCGAGCACCTGTCGCCAGCGGGGGTCGCCGAGGGTCACCAGCCCCATCCCGACCTTGCCCAGCACGAACACGCCGACCATCGGGTCGTGGACCTCCGCGAGGAGCTCCAGCGCGCGGTAGAGCCAGTCTCGACCTCGGGTGACCGTGCCGATGGACGCGGTCAGCAACCCGACCGCGACTGTCGCTCGCACTCGCAGGTCCGGCCGGCGCGGCAGCTGCTCGATGGCGGTGGCGAACAACGTGCGCTGCACCGATGGATCCTCGCCAGCCACGTTGAGCGCCGAGGCCAGCAGGAACCGCAGCTCCCCCTGCATCGCTGGCGCCCCGTTCTCCTTGAGCACCGCCCAGAGCAGGTCGACGACCTCGTGCGTACGCACTATCTCAAGGGCGGCCCAGCCCAGCTTCACCGCCAGCCGCGCGCGCTCCTGTGAGGACAGCGGTCCATGGCGGACGACGTCTTCGAGCAGCCGGACCGCCTCCGCGTCGTGCCGCAGCGCCGCCGCCTGATCCGCGGCCTGCTCAGCCGCGCGTACCCACTCGTCCAGCAGGCGGGCGTGGCGAAGGTGGTGTGCCCGCTGCCCCAGCGGTATCGGAACGAGCGTGCCGAGCGCGGCCGCCGCCCGGCCGTGCAGCTGCTGCCGGCGCGGGCCGGGCAACGCCTCCTCCACCGCCTGCGCGGCCAGCACGTGCCGGAACCCCACCAACTCGCCATGCTCGACGAGCAGGCCCGACTCCAGCGCCTCCTCCAAGCCCGGCAACGCCCGCGCCGCCGGTATCCGGCAGGTCGCCACCACCACCGACATCGGTACGGACGTGTGCAACACGGCCGCCGCCTCGACAACCGCCCTGGCCTCGTCGGACAGGTGCGCCACGCGTTCGAGCACCTGGTCACGGACTCCGGTGGGCACGTTGAGCTCACCCAGCTCCCGGCGTGCCCAGCCGCCGTTCCGGCGGACCAGTTGGCCGTTCGCCTGCAACAACGCGAGTAGCTCCTCGATCGCGAACGGCAGCCCGGAGGCCCACTCGCACAGGTAGTCGGCGAACTCCTCGGAAACCCGGGCCAGCCCGAGGATGGCCGCAGCCAGCGCACCGGTCTGCCCCGCGTCCAGCGGGGCCAGCACCACCTGCGCGTGCCTCGTCGACGCCGGTAGCCGTGCGGTCATCGCCCGTACGCCCGGAGCCGCCTCCTCGCTGCGGAACGTCAGCAGCACCGACAGCTGTGCTGGCAGATCACCCAGCAGGTAGCTCGTGAAGTCGAGGGTCTGTTCGTCGGCCCAGTGCAGATCCTCCAGGACCAGCACCAACGGACCCACCGACCCCAGCACCTCCGCCAGCGCACGGAACACCCGATGGCGCTCGGCAGCCGGGTCGTCCAGTGGCGCGGGCGCCGGTGGCAGTGCCTCGGCGAGCTCGGGCAGCAACGGCCGGAGCGCGCCGGCCAGCGGCGACAGCCGGGTTTCCGCCAGCTCCGTGCCGAGCCCGCGGACCGCGTCGATGATGGGGCCCAGTGGGAACGGCTCGCGAATCCGCCGGCTCGCCCCGAGCACGAACCTCAGCCCCGCAAGCTCAGGCCGGGCTCGTGCCTCGGTGATCAGCCGGGTCTTGCCGGCTCCCGCTTCTCCCTGCAACACGACCGTGGCGGGCGGCGTCGCCAGGGTCGACACCAGCAGATCGAGCTCCCGGATGCGCCCGATGAGCCTGGGGGAGGAGATCCGCCCCTGGACCGGGGCCGGCCCACGCCGCACGACCGAATTCCCCGTCACCAACCGGATCACGCTCACCCGTCAGCGCCTGGCGTACCGGAGCTAGGCGCGCGGCCGTCGGGCCGCCCGGGACGGGGAACCTGAGCTCCCGGCGACCTGCCGGCGGGCGGAGTGGCGATGGTGCGGCATGGTCGTCCTCCCGGAGGGATCGGGCGGCTGAGGGCGGCCGGAACTGTCCGCCCGGCCTGCGCCGCAAGGGCCGCCTGCCCGGCATTCTGCCGCAGCCGGCCGGCGATCGGTACGGCGTATTCCGCGGACGGGGCGGGCACGTGTCGCGTCGGGCTGCCGTAGGTGTCATGGTCAGAGCAGGGCGAGCGGCCGGGGCCGACGGGTGGGGGAGATGCTGGGGTTCGCACTGCGGCATTTCCTCGTGACAGCCTGGTCAGAGTGGGCGCGGGGGATGTTGTGTCGACATTGGACGAGGCTCCCGGTAAAACAGCGGTCGAGCAAGGTCCGATGCCCCAACCGGGAGCCCCGCTGTGCGTCCGCGCCGTCGCCACCCTCAAGGGCTGGAAGATCGTGGCCAAGTTCGTCGCAGGTTGGAGGGGTGACGTTGGCGCTGCCGCCACGCCGGGTTGGCCGGGCGTTCCGGTGGCGTTCCTACGGTCCGGGTCATGACACCTCGCCCTGCCCGCCTCCCGCGCGGGAACCCGAGCCGTACGCTCGCCGCGCTCGCCGTCCTGGCGCTGTCGACCGGCGTGCTCGCCGTGCTGCCCCCGTCGCCACCAGCCGCCGCCGAACCCGGCGCGGTGGCCGTCGCGGAGGACTTCTCCGCCGGCCGGCTGCCCGTCGGCTGGCGGGCCGTCGACGGCACCTGGAAGGTGGAAAACGGCCGGCTGTACGGCACGTCCGCCAGCTCCAGCCAGAACAACAAGATCACCTTCGGGCGGCACCTGAACGACTTCCGGTTCGAGGCGACCGTCCGGTTCGAGTCCGTCGCGTCCGCCACCCGCTGGACGGCGCTGGGGCTCGACGTGCCCGCCGACGGCGCGAACCCATGGTGGATCGCCACGATGCGCAGCGGCACCACCGCGAGCAACGGGCTCGAGTTCGCCCAGCGCACCACCGCCGACACCTGGAACGTCACCAACACCGGCGCCGGCCCGTACGCCGCCGGCACCGGCCGGGACGTGCGGGTCGCCGTGGAGGTGCACGGCAGCCAGGCGCGCTGGTTCGTCGACGGGCGGGAGGCGCTGAAGACCAGCAGCCTGCAACGCTCCGCCGACGGCGGGCAGGCACTGCTGGTCAACGGCGCCACCGTCTCCTTCGACGACGTGCGAGTCACCGAGCTGGCCCCCAACGGCTACCTCCGCCCGGACGGCAGCCCGCTCACCGTGATCGCCCACCGCGGCGCCTCGTCGGCCGCCCCGGAGAACACCCTGGTCGCGCAGGAGGCCGCGCGGCGGGCCAACGCCGACTGGATCGAGAACGACGTGCAGCCGTCCCGCGACGGCGTGCCGTTCGTGCTGCACGACGCCACCGTGGACCGGACCACCGACGGCGCCGGCCGGATCCGCGACCTCACCGCCGCCCAGCTCAAGGCGCTCGACGCCGGCTCCTGGTTCGCGCCGTCGTACGCGGGGGAGAGGCTGCCCACGCTCGCCGAGCAGCTCGCCGACCTGCGCGTCCGGGGCGGCAACCTGCTGCTGGAGATCAAGGGGGCGCACACCCGCGACGAGGTCGCCCGGATCGTCGAGGTGATCCGCGCGGAGCGGATGACCGGCCGGGTGTTCGTCCAGAGCTTCGAGACGGAGGCGCTGCGCCACACCCGCGAGCTGGCCCCGGAGCTGCCCCTCGGGCTGCTACGCGGCAGCCTCGACGCCGACCCGGTGGCGGTCGCCCGCGAGCTGGGCCTGACCGCGTACAACCCGAGCGGGACGGCGCTGCTGACCCGACCCGGCGTGGTGCGCGAGCTGCACGACGCGGGCGTGGCCGTCCTGGTGTGGACCATCGACTCGGCGGGCCAGTGGCAGGCTCTGGAGCAGGCCGACGTCGACGGGATCATCACCAACCGCCCGGCCGAGCTGGCTGGCTGGAACGCCGCGTACTCGCAGCGTCCGCCCGCCACGCCGACCGTCGCGATCGGCGCGCCGGCCGACGGAGCCACCCTGGACCGGGCGCAGGCGCCGACCGTCACCGTCACCACCACGCACGCCGAGACGGTCACGGTCACCCTCGACGGCGAGCGGGTCGAGCCCGGCGTGGCGCTGGACCTGACCACCCTGCCCGCCGGCCGGCACACGCTGCGCGCCGAGGCCGTCGGACCGGCCGGCCGGGCGACGGCGACCAGCACCTTCACCGTCGCGGCCACCCCGGCCGGGCTCGGGTACGTGATCCTGACCTCCGACGTCGAGCACGGCGCCCGCACCGCGCTGAGCACGCTGCTCGTCCAGGGCCGCTACGCCGAGCTGGCCCGCTACGCCGACCAGCAGGCCGGCCAGCGGCTCCCGGTGGAGCTGGCGCGCGTCGTCGCGGCCGACGCGCGGGCCCTCGCCGCAGACTGACCGTACGACGACGGCGGCGGGCGGGGACGTTCCCCGCTCGCCGCCGTGAGCGGGCGTGCCGCCCGCTTCGCTCCGTCCCCGTCGGCAGGCCGAGCTAGTCGACGCCTTCGGCTACCTGGCCCGCCGCTTCGCCAGGAGTGTGAAGTGACCCTCTGAGACCGGAGTCGCGGTGTGACGACGCCGAGGCTGAAGGCGGAAGGTCGTTGAGTTGGGGTGCCCAGGGCGGTTGAGTATCCGTGACCAGGTGAGGGACTTGCGAAGACTCCTATCGTTGACGCGTGGTGATGACCTTCCTGCGCCAGTGGACGCTGCGGTTCACGAGCTTCGCACTGACTTGGCTCTATACGCTGCACCAGATTCATCCGGCGGTGTGGCGGCTGATGGCGCGGAACTACCGTCCGTACATGGGTCGCTTCGCGCGACTACACGCGTGGATGACCTGTCAGTTCGCCGCGATCGACGTGCCCGCGTACGGCGACTTCCTGCGGCGCAACGGATGGCGGTTCCGCTGGTTCGACCTGTCGTCGTACCCGGCGACGGACAAGCAGTCGTACGTGAAGGCATACCCGGAGGCCCAGCGCTGCTGGCACGGTGAGATCGAGATCGCGGGCAGCGTCGTCGACGAGTCCTCGGGATCGTCAGGTCAGCCGTTCAACTGGATTCGCAGCCGCCGCGAACTGCGCTCGGTCCACAAGAACCTGGCCGGCTACGCGACCATGGTGTTTCCGTCGAAACGGCGGTTCGTCATCAACGCGTACTCCATGGGTGCCTGGGCCACGGGCACCAACACCGGCATCGCCATGTCCAAGATCGCGATGGTGAAGAACACGGGCCCGGATCTGCAGAAGATTGCGGACACGCTGCGGTACTTCGGGCCCGGGTTCGAGTACATCGTCACCGCGTACCCGCCGTTCCTCAAGCATCTGCGTGACAAGCTCGACGCCGAGGGCTTCCCGTGGGTCGAGTACCGCGTCAGCGGTCTGGTCGGCGGGGAGGGGATGACCGAGGCGCTGCGTGACTATCTGGAGGAGCGCTTCGTCAAGGTACGTTCCGGCTACGGCGCCAGCGACCTCACCATCGGTATCGCCGGGGAGACCGACTTCACCGTCTGGGTCCGCCGCCGGCTGCGCACCGACGTCGCCCTGCGGACCGCCCTGCTCGGCCCCGACGAGCACCGGCTGCCAATGATCTTCCAGTACAACCCGCTCGAGACGTATCTGGAGACCAACGCCGACCACGAGGTGCTCTGCACGATCAACTCGACGGCGGTGCTCAACCCGAAGGTCCGCTACAACGTCGGCGACGAGGGCCGGCTGATCGCGTACCCGGATGTGCTGGCCGCGATCGGGGACCCGGCCGCGCGGTCGGACGCCGAACGCGCGGGACGGTTCGACCGGATGCGGCTGCCGCTGCTGTTCCTGTTCGGCCGCAAGGACAGCACGATCTCGTACATGGGTGCCAACATCTACCCGCAGGACGTCGAGTACGGGCTCTACGCCGGGAATCCCCTCGCGCACCTGCTGCACAGCTTCTGCCTGGAGTTGGAGGAGCATACGGACCTGGAGAGCCGGCCGGTCATCAACCTGCAGCTGCGCGAGGATCTCGCGCTCGGCCCCGACGAGCGGCTGGCCCTCGCCGAAACCTGCCGCGGTGGGGTGCTGCGCTACCTCGCCGACGTCAGCCGGGACTTCGCCGAGTCCCTCGTCGAGGACCCGTCCGCAGCTGACCTGCGGGTGAGAGTTCATGACTACGGCGCCGGCCCGTTCGCCGGCGCTACATCCAAGATCAAAAATGTGTACCTGGTGAAGGGTGCGACGACGTGAGGACCTCCGACTTTTCCGCCGCGCCGCCGGTTGGCCAAGCGACCGCCATGTTCGTCGGCGCCACCCGATACCGAGGGCCACGCTCGATCCTCACCCTCACCCGCACCTGGTTCAAGATGGTCAAGCAGATGAAACGGATGGACGGATACCGGTGGCACACCGTGTACTACCAGTTCCCGTTCACGCTCGGCACCATCGCCTTCTTCAGCGACCGCGACGCGCTGCTGAAGTTCGCCCGCAGCCGCCACCACCGCGACCTCATGTGCTGGGTAACCGACCACGGCACGCGGAACGCGACCGGCGGCTACATCCGGCTGTACAACGCCGAACCCGAGGGCTACACCAACGGCGTCTGGCGTGCCGAGGCTGACGGCATGGCGCACATCCAGACCTTCACCCCGCTGTCCACCGAGACGGCCGGCCCGCCGGTGCACCGCGCATGAGAGTGTCCGCCGTGAAGTCGCGGGCCGACCTGCGAGCGTTTGTCGACTTCCCACTTCGGCTGCACCCGACCAACCGGTACGTGCCCCTGCTGTCGTCGGTGATCGCCGCCCACCGCCGTACCGCCGAACTGTTCCTGATCCGCGACGGACGCGGCGCGGTGGTCGGGCGGACCAGCGTGCACCGCAGCACCGCCTTCGACGCAAAGGTCGGTCCGCGGCAACTGTTCGGGCACACCGAGTTCGTCGACGACGACGCCGTTTTCGCCGCCATCATGGACACGGTCGAGGCCAGGGCCGACGGCAGGCCGCTGTTCGGGCCGGTCGCGCTGCTGCCCAACCAGACCGGCGGGGTGATCACCTCCGGCTTCGCCGAGCGTGGCTTCGTGGACTCAGCCTGGAACCCCGCCTACTACCCGGTGATGTACGAGCGGCACGGCTTCCAGCGCCGCTTCGAGGCCGACACCTGGCTGGTCGACCTCGACCGCCGGGACTCCGGGGCCGGCTCGACCCCCGCCGGCGCTCCAGTCAGCACCGACCGTGACCACGGGTTCACCTTTGACGACACCCGAATCCCCGCGGAGCGGCTCATCGTCCGGCACGGCTCGCGGCGGCGATTCCGCGAGCAGCTGCCGATCCTGCGGCAGCTACTCAACGCCAGCTTCGCGCAGCTCGGCTACTACACCGAGATCTCCACCGAGCAGCTCGCCGAGCAGACCGACGGCCTCGCTTACCTGCTCGACGAGGCGTTGCTGCTCTGGCTGGAGAAGGCCGGCCGGCCGATCGCGTTCGTGGTGACCGTGCCGGACATCTCCGAGTTCCTCATGAGGGTCGGTGGCCGGCTCGGCGTACTCAACCAGCTTCGCCTGCTGGCGACCCGCGCCCGGTACCGGCGCGACGCGGTGCTCATCATCAAGGGAACCGTGCCCGAGGAACAGGGCAAGGGGTACCTGACGCTGCTGTCCCGGGAGTTGCACCGCAACCTCGCTGCCGGCGGGTACCGGACACTGCGCAGCACCTTCGTCGAGCGGGAGAACGCCGCCTCGGCCGCCCAGTACCGGCGGGCCAGCGGGCGGCCGCTGCACGGGTACACGTTCTACGAGAAGCGGTCAGCATGACGTGGGTCGAGCAGTTACGGGCGCACGAGGCGACCTGCCGCAGGGCGCCGAGCGCACACAACACACAGCCATGGCTGCCCGAATACCACGCCGACGAGATCGTCATCAACGTCGACCAGTCACGCTCCCTGCCTGTCTCTGACCCGACCGGACGGGACCTCGGCCTCGGAATCGGCGCGTTCGTCGAGACGTGCCTCATCGTCGCCGCCGATCTCGGCCTCAACGTCACCGCGGCGCCCGGCCCCCGCCTGGTCGCCGCGCCGCACAGGTACCCGACCCCGTTCACGATCGTGGACATCGAATCCCGCCGGGTCGCCCGTGGCCGGTACGCGACCGGGCCCGTCAACCCGGCCGTGCTCGCCGACCTCGAACCCGGCCTCGTCCACCTTCCCGCCCAGGATCTCGCGCACGAATTGGTGGTCGCCGACCGCTGGCTGTTCGGCACCCCGGCTGTCGCGGCCGAGCTACGCGACTGGCTGCGCCTCGACCCACGCCATCCGCGCTACCACCTCGACGGACTCACCGACCGGGCTCTCGTCCTGTCCCGGATCGAAGCGCGGTTCCTGGCCGCCTCGCTGCGCGCGTACCCCGTCACCCGCCGGTTGGGCCTCGCGACGCTGCTGGCCGTCAGCGGCCGGAGCCTGCTGCGGTACGACGGCAGCATCCTGGTCATGCTGGCGGACGGCGACGATCACATCGCTGCGGGACGACGTCTCCTGCGCACGTGGCTGGCCCTCGCCAGGCACGGCCTGGCGGTCCATCCGCTCAGCCAGCTCATCGACTGCCCGGTGACCGCCGCCCGGCTCGCGGAACGGGTGGGTGGCCAGCCGCTCGCGTTGTTCCGGGTCGGTCGGCCCCTCGCCGAGCCGACCCGCTCGGCCCGGCTCTAACGGCCCGGCCGAAGCTGTCGCGCCGGCAGAAGGCCGTGAACAAGGCCCACGCCCGGATCCGTTGTTGCGGCGAACGCGCCGTCGCCGTGCCGACTGACCCGAGTGATGAGTTGTCGCGCCCGCACCCGTCACACCTACGACGGGACACGACGAGACGGAAGGATGACGTGATGAGTGCGGACACGCGGCTGGAGGAGCTGGGCGTGGGCGGTCTGGGCGAGGTCGACGAGCCGGCGTTCTCGGGGCTGGCGGAGCGGCACCGGCGGGAGCTGCACGTGCACTGCTACCGGATGCTCGGGTCGTTCGAGGACGCCGAGGACACCGTGCAGGAGACGTTCCTCCGTGCCTGGCGGTGGCGGGAGACCTTCGAGGGGCGCTCGACGTTCCGGGCCTGGCTGTACCGGATCGCCACCAACGCCTGCCTGGACCTGCTCGCCAAGTGCCGCCCGGAGCCTGCGACCGGCGGCGAGGTGCGGTGGCTACAGCCCTATCCGGACCGGTTGCTCGACGAGCTGCCCGCGGACGACGCGGACGAGCCGGAGACCGTCGCCGTCGCCCGGGAGACGATCGAGCTGGCGTACCTGGTGGCGGTCCAGCACCTCGCGCCGCGCCCGCGGGCCGTGCTGATCCTGCGGGACGTGCTCGGCTGGCCGGCGAAGGACGTCGCGGAGCTGCTCGGGGACTCCGTCAATTCGGTGAACAGCGCGCTGCAGCGGGCCCGCGCCGGCATGCGGGAGCACCTGCCCGCCGAGCGGCAGGACTGGACCGGCGGCGAGCAGGACGCCGGCACGCGAGAGCTGCTGCGCCGCTTCACCGACGCCAGCGTGGCCAAGGACGTTGACCGGCTCGCCGCACTGCTGCGCGACGACGTCCGCTGCTCGATGCCGCCCACGCCGGGCCTGTACGTCGGCCGCGACGCCGTCGTGAACGACTGGGTCGAGGACGGGTTCGAGGACCTGGGGCGCCTGCGCGCCGTCCCCACCTCCGTGAACCGGCAGCCCGCCGTCGCCTTCTACCTGTGGCGGGAGCGGGAGGGTGCCTACCTGCCGCTGACGATCGACGTCCTGCGCGTCACCGGCGGGGCGATCACCGAGATCGTCATCTTCCACGACGACCAGTTCCCGCGGCTCGGGCTGCCGGAGCGCCTGCCGGCGGACGGCACGGAGTAGTCCCGGTGTGGACGCTCACGCTACGCGGCGGCGCGCGTGTCGCGGTGGTCGCCGCGCAGTGGCGCGACGCGTTCGGCGTCGTCACCCGCGGGCGGGTGCAGTTGGAGCTGCGCGACGGCGAGCCCGGGCCGGTCCTCGGACGCGACGCCGGGTTCTGGCTCCGCGGCACCGGCGTCCGGGCCCTGCGGAACCCCGGCCGTCGCACGGCGAGGGTGCGCATCGTCACCCCCACGGCCAGGACCGTCACATGCCAGTCAACACACCCCGTACGCCCAGTCACCGAATGACGGAGGAACGACATGGACAGCATGAACGACGCCGGGGTCGTCGCAGGCCCGGCATCGGGCCGGACCAGCCGCACCCACCGACTCCGCGGGCTCGCCGTCACCGGCTTCATTGCCACGCTCGCAGCGATGGTGGCCACCACCCTCGCCGCTGCGCTTGCCCAGGCCGTTGGCGTCGACTTCGAGGTCCCCGATGGTGGCGAGACGATCCCGTTGCCCGGGTTCGCCGTGGTGACCGGCTTCTTCTCGGTCGTGGGCATCGTCATCGCCGTTGCTCTTCTTCGTTGGAGCGCTCGCCCCGCCGGGCGATTCGTGTGGACGGCAGTGTCGCTGACCGCGATCTCGTTGGTCCCGCCCCTCCTGGCGGGGGCAAACACCGCCACCACCGCCGCCCTTCTCGGGCTACACCTCGTCCCTGCGGCGGTGATGATCCCCACCCTGGCGCGGAGCCTCCGCACCCGGACCGATTGACGATCCCGCAACGGGACAACGCGCGGCGCAAGGGCGTGCGCGAGCGCACTGACATGGCCCCCGGTGCAGCCCTGCATTCCAGGTTTCCTTCTTGGGTCAATGCGAAAGCTGAGTCGCGTGCGCGAAGGAGCACAGGGCACCTTGCGGGATGAAGACCGAACGCCATCCGCTTCGGTCGGGGCGCACCGGGTACCCCGGTCGCGTTCACCCCGACCGACCCCGCCGTCGCGCGCCTCCCAGGTGGATTCGGCTCCTGCGCGGCGGCTTGGGCCGGGATCTGACCCTCTCTCGGGTCGACGCCAGGCTCAGGCCGCGCCAGGACGCGCTCGCAGCCGAGCCCCGACACCCACGCCTACGGGCGGCTGCCCCGCCGTAGCCGGCGGGGCAGGGAACGCTGTTTGCGACGTGGGAGGTTGGAGAAGGCTCAACGTCATCGGGCGCACCCCCGGACGTTGGCGATCTGCTCGACAGTCACTCCCGCATCGCGGTTACGGGCGACACGCACGACGTCATCGCGGAACTCTCGGGGTAAGGCTCGGGCCCAGCGGCATCCTTCCAGCCCACCCACAGAGCAAGCCATCTCAGATGTCACCTTCCGGTGCAGCAGAGCCGACTCTTAATCCGCGGGTTCGGGGTTCGAGTCCCTGGCGGCGCACCAGCAGTAACACAGTCAGGGCCGGTCGTTCAGATGTCGGCTCCGCCTGAAAACTGGCTCTGGCGCACATTTTGTGAGTCGCGTTCGTCGGTAGTTCGGGTTGGGTGCCCGGGTGGAGATCATCGTGGCGTTGCTGCCGCATCTGATGGGCCTGCGGTTGGAAGCGGTGGTGGTCCGGGCCGTCGGGGTCAGGATCGACGCGGCGACACAGACGGTGCGGGCGCTGTGTGGCGCTTGCGGCACCTCCTCGACCACTGTGCATGGTCGCTATACGCGGCGGTTGGCCGATGTCAGGTTGGGTGGCCATGAGGTGCTGCTCGCGTTGATGGTCCGCCGATTTGCCTGCGTCAACGTCGGGTGCCGGCAGCGGACGTTCGTCGAGCAGGTGCCCGGGCTGACCCGACGGCACGCCCGTCAGACGGTTCTGGCAGCGGGTGACCTGGAAGCGGTCGCGGTGGCGTTGGGCGGTCGACCGGGCAGCCGGTTGGCGCATCGGTTGGCGGTGTCGGTGTCGCGGATGACGTTGATCCGGATGATCCGGCGGATGCCCGAACCGCCGCCGGTGACGCCGACGGTGCTGGGCGTGGACGACTTCGCCCGCCGCCGTGGGCACCGATACGCCACCGTGCTGCTCGACATGCAGACTCGCCGGCCGATCGACGTCCTGCCCGACCGCACTGCCGACACCCTCGCCGCGTGGCTGCGCGAGCATCCTGGCGTCGAGATCATCTGCCGGGATCGCGGTGGCAGCTACGCCGACGGTGCTCGCAAGGGCGCACCTGACGCGATTCAGGTCGCCGACCGGTGGCACCTGCTCAAGAACCTCAGCGACGCGGTCGAGAAGGTCGTCCGTGGGCACCGCCGGTGCCTACGAGAGCACACCGATCCGATACCTGCCCTGGCTGCACAGGTCACGGCCGAGCCGGTCACGACGGGACGCCGCGCGGCGAACACCCGCCAACGCCACGCGGCCGCGCACGCACTGCGAGCCGAAGGACTGTCGATCAGCGCAACGGCCCGCAGGCTCGACATGAACGTCAGAACCGCCTGCAAGTACGCCCACGCCGCCACCGCCGAGGAGTTGATCGGCCCGAACGCCAGCAGCCGCCCCAGCGTCCTCACCCCGTTCCACCCCTACCTGCGACAACGACTCACCGACGGCGTCGACCAGACCGCCGACCTGCACGCCGAGATCCTGGCCCGCGGCTACCAAGGCAGCCAGCGCGTGCTGCGGGACTGGCTCAGCACGAACCGCACCCGACCAACCCCCGTGACCGTCCGGGTGCCGTCCGCCCGGCGGATCACCGCCTGGATCATGCGACCCGGACACAAACTCACTGACGACGACCGCACCAGCCTTGCCGACGCCCGCAGCCGTTGCCCAGACCTTGACACCCTCGCCGACCTCGCCCGCAGGTTCACCGCGCTGGTCCGCCACCAGGGCACCGGCCAGCACCTCGACGCCTGGATCGACCGTGCCCGGCACACCGGATATCCCGAAGTCCGGGGCTTCGCCGCCGGCTTGATCAGCGACCGCGACGCCGTCGTCGCTGGCCTCATCCAACCCTGGAGCTCAGGCCCGGTCGAAGGCCACGTCAACCGCATCAAGACCATCAAGCGACAGATGTACGGTCGCGCGAGCCTCGACCTTCGACGCAAACGCGTCCTCGCCACCCCATGAGCCCTCGCCAAGATCAATCACAGAATCTGTGCCGGAGCCCCGTTTGAGGCGGCGTTGACATTCAGACCGGCCCTGACTGCTTTGATGACCCCTACGTCAGGCATCGAACAGATAACCGAGCTTGTCTGTGGTCGACCGCTGGGACTCCCGGGTCACCTCTACGTGGACGTAGATCATGGAGGCGCATTCAAGCCAGGCCGCGTCGAGGTCTGTCAAGCATCTTCGATGCTTCGGCTGATGGTCAGCGACGCGTTTCGGTGGCGGCAGCCGTCAGCTCCTACGGGATAGCCCCTCCGCCCGAGTCGCTGTTGCCTCTGGCTGTGGGTTCGCCCTCCGCCTCCTCGAAGAGCGTCTGGCGCAGTCGCCACCGGTGCCGGCGACTGAGTAGGAACTCGGTGACAGCCGTCACCAGGCAGACCCCGGCGAGGCAGGCCAGGGCCTGCAGAGCGGGCAGCCAGGCGGTGACCGGCAGTAGGACCAGCAGGAGTGCGGCGGCGGCGAGTCGAGGCCAGATGACGATAAGGATGCCGTGACCGAGCCGCCAGTGGAACCCGGCGTGGGCGAGCAGGAACAGGGCGACGCCGCCGTACATCGCGTACCGGCCGGTCCGGTCGAGCGGATCGCCGCGGTTGTATGAGTTGGCGGTCTCGATGAGGCCGGGCGTGTGTTTCAGTCCGAGGGAGAGCAGGATGATCCCTGCGATCATGGGTAGGTGCAGGTAGGTGTAGGCGTCCCGGGCGAGTCGTACCCGGCGGCGCGGGTCGGCGGTGCGCAGTGCGTGCTCTCCGACGAGCGCGGAGAGGTCGAAGTAGATCCATTCGAGGGAGCAGGCGATGACGGCGGCGAGCGCCGAGGCGATGAGGAAGCTCGCTGTGGCGTGCAGGTAGCTGCCGGTGACGCCGATCGACACCAGCACCTCGCCCAAGGCCAGGATGATGATCAGGTTGTGTCGCTCGGCCCAGTGCCCGGCGGAGAAGACCTGCCGACGCACGGGCAGCGCCATCCCGGCGCCGTAGTCGATGCTGATGGCCAGTACCCACAGGGCTATCTGGCCGGCCAGCGTTGTCGTGCTGCCGAGCCCGCCCAGCGGCAGCAACGCGGCGCTGAGCAGTAGGCCGATGGCGGCGAGCGCCGGCACGGTGAGCGACACGATCTCGTGGCCCCGCAGGCTCGGCGTGGCGTACCAGCGTAGTCCCAGGTACAGAAGCCGGACTGTGGCGTAGCAGCCAACGAACCCGACAGGGGCCGCCACGCCGCCGGGAACATCCCTGAACGCGTCCAGCGTGATAGCCGCCAGCACGAACAACACAGGCGTTGTCGCCAGCAGGGTGAGCCTGGCCAGGCCGAAGTTTCCCCGTACCCGGTTGCTCAGCCAGGCGAAGAGCGACCACAACCACCAGAGCAGGGCCAGGACGAGCAGCCCGTGCACGACACCGAGCCCACCCTTGTCGGCGGTCATCAGCGTGGTGACCTGAATGAACGCGAAGACGAACACCACGTCGAAGAAGAGCTCTGCGGTGGAGACGCGAGAATGTTCGGAGATCCGCCAAATGCCTGGGCGCAACCTCTGGACCATGGAAGAGGCCTCCCGTGATCAGGCTGAGCTGGACCGCCGGCCACCCGCGTTGCATCCACGTCTCCTCGTCACGGCAACCCGCTGTCCGGGGCTACCCTGGCCGACCCGCCGCAAACCGGTGGATCACTGCTCTGGATGTGGTTGGGCGACTCGGCATGGCCTTGCCGGTCCGTACTCGCCTACCTGATGGTCTGGTCTCCGCCCCCTGTTCCTGCGAAGGATCGGTGAGGAGGCTTGTGTGCGGAGCCGGCGTTGCCCGGCCGTGGTTGCGGGTATCCGGCACGGATGGCGGAGGTGCTTGAAGACGGGGACATCTACTTCCTCTACCGGCCACGCGTGGAGGAGGAGCACGTCGACTCGCTGGAGGAGGTGCAGCGGCTGCTGGTCGTGATGCACCCGTGGCGGGGACGACACCTGCGGCTGCTCGTGGTCGGGCGTAAACGCCTGTCCGGAATCGACCAGCACGACCGCTTCTGGGCGTTCGTCGACGAGGTGGTGGACCGGCCCGAGCAGTTGCACAAGGCCCTCCAGGCGCGCGCGTACCGGACAAAGACCCGCGGCGGACGGGAGCAGCCGGTGGCGGAGGGGGCGTACGTGATCGCCCGGCACGACGACCACACCCATCTGGCGTACGAACTCGAACTCCCGCTGCGCCTCGGAGCGCCGCAGCACTGGTCACGCGACGTGCGTGACGGACAGTTGATCCACCACAGCGACCGCGGGTCGACCTACACCGCGATTAGATTCTCCGAACGCCTGGCAGACAACGGGATCCTGCCCTCGATGGGATCCGTCGGCGACTCCTACGACAACGCCCTGATGGAGAACTTCTTCTCCACCTTGAAGATCGACTGGTCTACCGCAACTCGTGGCGCACCCGCGACGAGGCCGAGAACGCGATCTTCGCCTACATCGACGGCTGGTACAACCGCGAACGCATCCAGAAGGACCTCGGCTGGCTGTCCCCGGACGAGTACGAGGCTGCCTGGCACACAAAGAACATCGATACGACGGACCTCGTGAACACCGCCCATGAGCAGGTCCTAGCCTGCTAACCAACCCTCAGCGCTATCGGGGGAGCCTCAAGGGTCTGCTTATGCACCAGACTCCAGCGCCAGGACCTTAGCCAGCGCCTCAACCCGGTCAGCGAAGGTGCCGATCCGGACACGGTTGCCGTTGTCGTCCTGCCGCCAGAGCTCCCACACCGCCACAGCAGCACCGTAGTCGTGCCCTCGCTCCGGCGAACAGCCACATCCGTTCTTGCCGCCGACCGTGCGCGCTGTGTCTCGGCGCACCGGTCACCGACTAAACGTCAACCTCGAAGGCCCGGCTCGTTGAGCTGGGCCTTCGCTCCACCCCTCGTGTCGTTAGCGGTGCATGTGCAAGTTTTGCCCGATCACTGGTTGCGGTCGCCGCCTGCCGCTTCGGTGCCAGCGTGCAGAGCGCCAGCAGCGCGTTCAATCGCGATGTCGCCGCGCTGGCCAGGGCTTCGGTGGGAACCGTGTCTAACGGCCCACAGCCGCGCTCGGGCGGCGGCAGACCCGCTCCGGGCGCCGCGGCCCGCGCTGCCCGGCAAGGCAGTACGGACTGCCCCGAGGACCGCCGACTGCGCGTGTCGGTGAGGCCACCGTTGCGCCATGGTGACCGCGTTGACCGTCGCCGAGCGACGACATCACCACGCGGTTCCAGCTGCGCAACCGCACCCACGCGGTGGCGTACGCGGTGCGCGAGGGCCTGATCTGACTGTACGGGTGGCGGAGATCAGTTGACGGTCTTCGACGAGTTTCGGCCGTCGGAATGAGTTCGGGGTGTTCGCGCCGTCGCCCCTGCCCGGTTCGCATCTCGGCGGCGATGCTGGCGGATCTGCCACTGCTGCGTCCTGGGCCAACCGGTGTGATCGGCCCTGCCGACGGTGGTCGGGACCACCCGGCCAGGGGGTGGTGTGAAAGGGGCGTTAAGAAACGCCGGATCGCCGTGATGGTCGCGTTATAGCCCCTGTCGGTGCGGGGCGGGCGGCGTTGTGATGGCTCGGCGCGGCCGGATGGCGGCCGTGACGAGCTGTTCCGGAATGAGGAGTCAGACGTGTCTGACGTGGTGTTCGTGGTGTTGACGATAGGGCTGTTCGCGGCTCTCGCCCTGGTGGTGAGGGGAGTGGAGAAGCTGTGAGCGCCGTCAACGTCATCGGTCTGGTGCTGGCGATCGGCCTGGCCGTGTTCCTGGTGGTCGCCCTGCTGTTCCCTGAGCGTTTCTGATGACCGTGACGACAGCCGGAGTGCTGTTCATCCTCTCGCTCGTGGTAGCGCTGGTCGCCGTCCACAAGCCGTTCGGCGACCACATGTTCCGCGTGGTGTCCGGCCAGCGGCACTTCCGCGTCGAGCGGGTTATCTACCGCCTGGTCGGGGTCGACGCGAGCGCCGAGCAGTCCTGGGGCGCGTACGCCCGCAGCGTCCTTGCCTTCTCCGCCATCTCGATCCTGTTCCTCTACGCGTTCATGCGGCTGCAGAACCACCTGTGGCTCTCGCTCGGCTTCGACCCGGTGATGACCCACGGCGCGTGGAACACAGCCGTGTCGTTCGTGACCAACACCAACTGGCAGTGGTACTCGGGTGAGTCAACCATGGGGCACCTGGTCCAGATGGCCGGGCTGGCGGTGCAGAACTTCGTCTCCGCTGCCGTCGGTATCGCGGTCGCCGTCGCGCTGGTGCGCGGGTTCGCCCGCCGCCGCACGGGTGACCTGGGTAATTTCTGGGTCGACCTGACCCGGGTCACGCTGCGGATCCTGCTGCCGATCTCGGTGCTCGGCGCCCTCGCCCTGATGATCGGCGGGGCGGTGCAGAACCTTTCCGCCGGCACCGAGGTCACCACCCTGACCGGTGGCAGCCAGACCATCACCGGCGGGCCGGTGGCCAGCCAGGAGGTCATCAAGGAGTTGGGCACCAACGGTGGCGGTTTCTACAACGTCAACAGCGCCCATCCGTTCGAGAATCCGACCACCTGGACGAACTGGTTGGAGATCTTCCTGATCCTGGTGATTCCGTTCAGCCTGCCCCGGGTTTTCGGCCGGATGGTCGGGCAGCACCGGCAGGGGTACGCGATCGCCGCGGTGATGGCGGTCCTGGCGATCGCGAGCATCGCCTTGACCAACGTCTTCGAGTTGGCCGGCGACGGCACGGTGCCGCAGGCGGCCGGGGCGGCGCTGGAGGGCAAGGAGGTCCGGTTCGACGTGTCGAACTCGGCCACCTTCGCCGCCGCGACCACGCTCACCTCGACCGGCGCGGTGAACTCCTTCCACGACTCCTACACCGCGCTCGGCGGCATGATGCCGCTGGTCAACATGATGCTCGGCGAGGTCGCCCCCGGCGGCGTCGGTGCCGGCCTCTACGGGATGCTGGTCCTCGCCGTGATCACCGTGTTCGTCGCCGGCCTGATGGTCGGCCGGACACCGGAGTACGTCGGCAAGAAGATCGGCGCCCGCGAGATCAAGCTGGCGTCGCTGTACTTCCTGGTCACCCCCGCGTTGGTCCTGATCGGCACGGCGGCGGCGTTCGCCACCGGCAACAACTCCACCGCGCTCAACACCGGCCCGCATGCCCTGTCCGAGGTGCTCTACGCGTTCACCTCGGCGAGCAACAACAACGGCTCCGCGTTCGCCGGCCTGACCGTGAGCACGCCGTGGTGGAACACCGCACTGGGGCTGTGCATGCTGCTCGGCCGGTTCCTGCCGATCATCCTCGTGCTCGCTCTGGCCGGCTCGCTGGCCCGCCAGCAGCCGACGCCCGCCTCCGACGGCACTCTGCCGACCCACCGGCCGCTGTTCGTCGGGATGGTCGTCGGCGTCACGGTGATCCTCGTGGCGTTGACCTTCCTGCCTGCCCTCGCGCTCGGCCCCCTCGCCGAGGGGCTGTGACATCCATGAGAGAGAAGGACATGACGACCTCCACGCCGGCACCGCACGGTACGGCGGACGCCCCCACCTCCGGCACACCCGCCATCCAGGGCGACCGGGGCGGTGGACTGCTCGACCCGAAGCAGCTCGGCCAATCACTGCCCGACGCACTGCGTAAGCTCGACCCGCGCACCCTGTGGCGCAACCCCGTGATGCTGATCGTCGAGATCGGCGCGGCGTTCACCACCGTCCTCGCCGTCGCGGACCCGTCGGTGTTCGCCCTCGCGATCACCGGGTGGCTGTGGCTGACCGTGATCTTCGCCAACCTCGCCGAGGCGGTCGCCGAGGGGCGCGGCAAGGCGCAGGCCGCCGCCCTGCGCAAGGCGAAGGCGGATACCGTCGCCACCCGCGCCCTCGGCTGGACCCCGGGCGCCGCCGCCGGCACCTGTCGCACCGAGAGCGTCCCGGCACCCCAGCTCAAGCAGGGCGACGTTGTCGTGGTCGAGGCCGGGGAGATCATCCCCGGCGACGGTGACGTCGTCGAAGGGATCGCCAGTGTCGACGAGTCGGCCATCACCGGCGAGTCGGCCCCGGTGATTCGGGAGTCCGGGGGCGACCGCAGCGCGGTCACCGGCGGCACCAAGGTCCTCTCCGACCGGATCGTCGTGATGATCACGCAGAAGCCGGGCGAGAGCTTCATCGACCGGATGATCAACCTGGTCGAGGGGGCGAACCGGCAGAAGACTCCGAACGAGATCGCGCTGAACATCCTCCTCGCCGCGCTCACGGTCATCTTCCTGCTGGCCGTCGTAACCCTCCAGCCCCTCGCGATCTTCTCGATGGGCCACCAGGCCGCCGCACCGGACACGCGGGCGATCACCGACGCCGGCGTCAGCGGGATCGTGCTGGTGTCGCTGCTGGTCTGCCTGATCCCTACCACCATCGGGGCGCTGCTCTCGGCGATCGGCATTGCCGGCATGGACCGCCTCGTGCAGCGCAACGTCCTCGCGATGAGCGGTCGGGCCGTCGAGGCGGCCGGTGACGTCAACACCCTACTGCTGGACAAGACCGGCACCATCACCCTCGGCAACCGGCAGGCGGACGAGTTCGTCCCCGTCGAAGGGGTGGACGTCGCCATGGTGGCCGACGCGGCGCAGCTGTCCAGCCTCGCCGACGAGACACCTGAGGGCCGATCGATCGTGGTGCTGGCCAAGAACGAGTTCGGCCTCCGGCAACGCGAACCCGGGCTCATTCCGCACGCCACCTTCGTGCCGTTCACCGCACAGACCCGGATGAGCGGCGTGGACCTGACTCCCGACGCGACAGTCGACGGCGGTGTCGCCGGGCCGGCACGCCGGATCCGCAAGGGCGCCGCCGCCGCCGTCATGAAATGGGTCCGCGACAACGGCGGCCACCCCACCGAGCAGGTCGGCCAGATCGTCGACGAGATCAGCGGCATCGGCGGCACCCCGCTGGTGGTCGCCGAGCACCTCGACGGCCAGCCGGCCCGCGCCCTCGGCGTCATCCACCTCAAGGACGTGGTCAAGGCCGGGATGCGGGAGCGCTTCGACGAGATGCGCCGGATGGGCATCCGCACGGTCATGATCACCGGCGACAACCCGCGTACCGCGAAGGCCATCGCCGACGAGGCCGGGGTGGACGACTTCCTCGCCGAGGCGACGCCGGAGGACAAGCTCGCCTTGATCAAGAAAGAGCAGGAGGGTGGCCGTCTGGTCGCGATGACCGGTGACGGCACCAACGACGCACCTGCGCTCGCCCAGGCAGACGTCGGGGTGGCGATGAACACCGGCACGTCGGCCGCGAAGGAGGCCGGCAACATGGTCGACCTCGACTCCGACCCGACCAAGCTCATCGAGATCGTGGAGATCGGCAAGCAGTTGCTGATCACGCGCGGCGCGCTGACGACGTTCTCGATCGCCAACGACATCGCGAAGTACTTCGCGATCATCCCGGCCATGTTCGCCGGCATCTACCCGAGCCTGGACGCGCTGAACATCATGCGGCTTTCCAGCCCCGAGTCGGCGATCCTGTCCGCGGTCATCTTCAACGCGGTCGTCATCATCGCGCTGATCCCGCTGGCGCTGCGCGGCGTACGATACCGGCCCGCCGCCGCGTCGCAGCTGCTCAGCCGCAACCTGCTGCTCTACGGCCTCGGCGGCATCGTGGTGCCGTTCATCGGCATCAAGCTCATCGACCTGCTCGTCCAGTTCATCCCGGGGATCTTGTGATGCGCCTACCGTCTTGGCTCTCCCAGCACCTGGCCGCGCTGCGCGCGGTGCTCGTCTTCACCGTCCTGCTCGGCCTGGCCTATCCGCTGGCCCTGGTCGCGGTCGGTCGGATACCGGTCCTCGCCCACAAGGCCGACGGATCGCTGATCGAGGTGGACGGCCGGCCTGTCGGTAGCACGCTCATCGGGCAGTCGTTCACCGACGCCGACGGTAATCCCGTCCCGCGCTACTTCCAGTCCCGCCCCTCGGCAGCCGGCGACGGCTACGACCCCACCGCCACCTCGGCCAGCAACCTCGGCCCGGAGGGCATCGTCGACACCATCGCCACCAACCCCGACGACAGCACGCGGAGCCTGCTCACCCAGGTCTGCGCACGCAGCAAAGCCGTCGGGGAGCTGAACCGCGTCGACGGAAGCCGCCCGTACTGCACCAGCGACGGGGTCGGGGCCGTGCTGGCGGTGTTCCGCCGCGACGGGCTGACCGGCCCGGTCACCCGGGTGGTCAGCGTCAACCAGACCGCACCCGCCACGCCGTTCCTCGCCCGCTACGAAGGTGTGCCGGTCGAGCTGGCCACGCCGGGCGAGGACTACCGGGCCGCCGGGGCGACCATCGTCCCCATCCGGGGCGACGCCCCCGCCGAGCCCGCGGTGCCCGCCGATGCGGTCACCGCCAGCGGAAGCGGCCTCGACCCGCACATCTCCCCGGCGTACGCGCAGCTCCAGGTGGTGCGCGTGGCGCGGGAGCGCGGCGCGGACTCGGCGGCGGTCCGGCGCCTGGTCCAGGAGCACACCACCGGCCGGTCGCTCGGCTTCATGGGCTCGCCCGGAGTGAACGTGCTGGAGCTGAATCTCGCGTTGGACGAACAATTCCCGGCACGCTGAACACGACGGCGCCGGGCTGGGACGCTGGCACCGTCCCGGCCCGGCACCCCGTCACCCGACCCGCCGGTCACGCTGTGGAGAGGAATCCTGCTGTGCCACGAGGGGAACTGCGCATCTACCTCGGTGCCGCACCCGGCGTCGGCAAGACCTACGCCATGCTCGAGGAGGCGCAGCGCCGCGCCGAGCGCGGCACGGACGTGGTGATCGGGTTCGTCGAGACCCACGGCCGCAAGCACACCGCCGCCATGATCGGCGAACTGGAAATCGTCCCTCGCCGCACGATCACCTACCGCGGCGCCGAGTTCACCGAGATGGACCTCGACGCGGTTTTGGCCCGCCGCCCCGAGGTCGCCCTGGTCGACGAACTCGCTCACACCAACGTGCCCGGCTCCCGCAACTCCAAGCGCTGGCATGACATCCAGGAACTCCTCGACGCCGGAATCACCGTGCTCACCACGGTCAACATCCAGCACCTGGAATCGCTGAACGACGTCGTCGCCCAGATCACCGGGACCACCCAACGCGAAACCGTCCCCGACCAGGCTGTGCGCGCCGCCGAACAGGTCGAACTGGTCGACATGACCCCCGAGGCGCTGCGCCGGCGGATGGCCCACGGCAACATCTACCGCCCGGACAAGATCGACGCCGCGCTCGGCAACTACTTCCGCGTCGGCAACCTCACCGCCCTACGCGAGCTGGCCCTGCTCTGGCTCGCCGACAAGGTTGACGAGCAACTCGACGCGTACCGGGCCCAGCAGGGCATCTCCGCCACCTGGGAAGCCCGCGAGCGGGTCGTCGTCGCGCTCACCGGCGGACCCGAGGGAGGGACCCTGATCCGGCGCGCGGCCCGGATCGCCGCCCGCAGCAAGGGTGCCGACCTCCTCGCGGTGCACGTCGCCCGCAGCGACGGGCTCGCCGGAGCCGACCCGGCGCAGCTCGCCCGGCAACGGGTGCTGGTGGAGAGCCTCGGCGGCACCTACCACCAGGTCCTCGGCACCGACATCCCCGCTGCGCTGCTCGACTTCGCCCGGGCCGTCAACGCCACCCAGCTCGTGCTCGGCGCCAGCCGCCGCGGCCGCTTCGCGCAACTGTTCTCCCGCGGGGTCGGCGTGACGACGACCGCACTGTCCGGGCCCATCGACGTACACCTGGTCACCCACGCCGAGGTCCGTCGCGGCCGGCCCGGACCGACGGTGCCGGCCGCGCTGTCCCGGCGACGCCGGCTGTACGGCTTCGCGCTCACCGTCGCGGGCATGCCCGCCCTGACCGCACTGCTCAGGGCGCTGCCCGACCTCACCCTCACCAACGACATCCTGATCTTCCTCGCCGCCGTCGTCGGCGTCGCGCTCGTCGGCGGGCTCTGGCCGGCACTGCTCGCCGCGCTGGGCGGGTCCCTGCTGCTGAACTGGTTCTTCGCCCCGCCCTTCTACACGCTGACCATCGCCGAGGCGGACAACCTGCTCGCCCTCGGTGTCTTCGTCGGCGTCGCCGTAGCGGTCAGCTGGGTGGTCGACCTCGCAGCCCGGCGCACCCGCGAGGCAGCCCGCGCATCCGCCGACGCGCAGACCCTCGCCACCGTCGCCGGCAACGTCCTGCGCGGGCAACGCCCGCTGCCGGCGCTGCTGGAACGGCTCCGGGAAACCTTCGCGCTGCGCGCGGTCAGCGTCCTGGAACTGGCCGCCGAGGCCGCCGGGCGCCCCGGCCGGGACCGGGAGGAAGACGCCTGGCGAGTCGTGGCCAGTGTCGGCGAGGCGCCGGCCGGCAGCCCGAGCGCAGGCGAAACGACGGTACCCGTCGACGACCGGCTCACCGTCGTGCTCTCCGGCCGGCGGCTGGAGGCCGCCGACCGGCGCATCATCGAGGCGTTCGCTGCGCAGGCCGCCGTCGCGCTCCGGCAGGAACGCCTCGCCGAGGAGGCCGCGGCCGCTCGGCCCCTGGCCGAGGCCGACCGAATGCGCACCGCCCTGCTCGCCGCGGTCAGCCACGACCTACGCACCCCCCTCGCGTCGGCAAAAGCCGCCGTGTCCAGCCTGCGCAGCAGCGACGTCGACTTCGACGCCGAGGACCGGGACGAACTGCTGGCCACCGCCGACGAGTCACTCGACCGGCTCGGCCGGCTGGTGGCCAATCTGCTCGACATGAGCCGCCTGCAGGCCGGGGCACTCGGCATCACCGCCTCGGCGATCGGCCTGGAAGACGTCGTGCCCCGGGCCCTGGACGAACTCGGCCCGCAGGCGGCCGATGTCACCACCGACATTCCCGCCGACCTGCCGGCCGCCACCGCCGACCCGGGCCTGCTGGAGCGGGTCCTGGTCAATCTCGTCGCGAACGCCCTGCGCCACAGCCCGCCCGGGCGGCCACCCACCATCACCGCCAGCGCCCACTCCGGCCAGGTCGAACTACGCGTCATCGACACCGGCCCCGGCATCGCCGAAGACCAGTGGGAACAGGTCTTCCTGCCGTTCCAGCGCCTCGGCGACCGCGACAACACCACCGGCGTCGGCCTCGGCCTCGCCCTGTCCCGCGGTCTCGCCGAGGCCATGGGTGGCAGCATCACCCCGGAGACCACACCCGGCGGAGGACTCACCATGGTGCTGCGGCTGCCCGCCGCCACACCGGCCGAACCCACGGAGGGCCCGCAGGAATGAACCGGATCCTCGTCGTCGACGACGAACCGCAGATCTTGCGCGCCCTGCGCATCAACCTGCGTGCCCGCGGCTACGACGTCGACGTCGCGGCCACCGGCACCGCCGCGCTCAGGGCCGCCGCCAGCCACCCACCCGACCTCGTCGTACTCGACCTCGGTCTTCCCGACCTCGACGGCGTCGACGTCATCCGCGGGATCCGGGGCTGGACCAGCGTCCCGATCATCGTGCTCTCGGGCCGCGCCGGCAGCGACGACAAGGTCACCGCCCTCGACGCCGGTGCCGACGACTACGTCACCAAGCCCTTCGGCGTCGACGAACTCCTCGCCCGCATCCGTGCCGTCACCCGCCGGCACGGGACAGGCGCGGACGCGGCCAGTCCCACCGCGAGGGTCGGCCGGCACACCGTTGACCTCGGCGCCCACACCGTGACCTGCGACGACGGCACCGAGATCAGACTGACCCCCACCCAGTGGGGGGTACTCGAAACACTGCTCCGCAACCCCGGGAAGCTGATCAGTCAGCGCCAACTCCTCCACGACGTCTGGGGCCCGGGATACGAGACCGAGACCAGCTACCTGCGCCAGTACATGGCCCAGCTACGCCGCAAGCTCGAACCCGACCCCACCCGACCCCGCCACCTCATCACCGAACCCGGCATGGGCTACCGCTACCAGCCATGAAACGGCAGGACGCGCCAGGCAACGAGGCGGAGCTGGCGGGCGTCCGTGCGGGGACCCACGACCTGCTGGGCTACCTGGCCGACGATATCCGCCAGGCCCGTACGACGTGCCGGTTGGCGTTCGAGGCTGGTCACGCACCGATGATCGCGCAGGTGCTCGTCGGGGTCGCGAACCTGTCGCTGCGCCGCGATCAGCCCGAGCAGGCCGCGCGGCCGCTCGCGGCGAGCGCCGGTGTGCGTGGACTGCCGGATCGCTCTCACCCGAACGCGGCCCGGATCGAGCAGACAGTGCGGCGCCGCCTCGGCGAAGCGCGGTTCGCCGAGGCGGCTCGGGAGGGCACCGGGACGAGCTGGAGTCAGCTGGTCGAGGTCACGCTCGCTTCGTGAACGTGGAACGCGCCCACAGGTACCCGACGAAAGCGATGCCGACGCACCAGGCGAGGGCGGGGATCACGTCACCGGAGGACGGTGCACCTTGAGGAACCCGCGCAGGGTTTCGATGATCGGCGTGAAGGGCTGATCCTCCGCGAACTCCCGGAGCCCGGGCCCACTTGTTCGCCGGCTCGACCGCGACGTGGTCTCCGTGGTGCCTGCGCGTAGCCAGGCCATCGCGCGGGGCATTGCCGAGGGAACCAGTAGTCGGGTGCCCGGTCGTGATCGACGGCCCAGACGAAGGTGTCTGGCTGTTGGGCGGTTGCGGCGACGTGCGGAAGGAACCGTTTGATAGTCGGGTCTCGGAGAAGTGCAGCACCTCTCCCGGCCCAGTCGCATGTGATCGTGTATACCCCCGCGGCCGTGGTCGACCCAACCGAGTTCTGAAGTGTCGTGATGTTCCGTAGCGGATTGCGGCAGATCCGGATATTGCATCGGAGCGATTTATGCTTCGTCGGTGCGACACGGAGATCTCCTGGCACAGACCGACTGGTCCGTGGTCGAGCACGCGTACGCCGGGGATCCCGACGTGCCCTCGTCGCCGGAGATTCTCGCGGCGTTGCTGGATGAGGACGGCGGCCGTCAGGGCAGGGCGCTGCTCGACCTCTACGACGTCGTCCACCACCAGGGCGGCATCTATAGTGCGACGGCGCCGGCGGTGCACTTCGTCGCCGCGGTGCTCGACGATCCCCGCACGTTGACGCTGGTGTCGCCCAGACGTGGCCGCCGTGGCGTCAGGGTGCCACTGCGGGCCGCCCTGCTGGACTGGCTGACGTCGGTCATGCAGCACATCACAGAGCCAGACGAGCGCCGGCGCGGCTTCCCGGCTGACGTCGCCGCGTGCCGTGCCGCCCGCCCGTCCGTTTACCGCACTGCGTGCGCGATGCGCACCGACCCCGACCCAGCGGTCGCCTCCGGAGCGCTGGGCACGATGCTCGCCTGTCTGCTCGACGCCCCGGAACTCGCGCATCATCGAGCCGAGGCCGCTGCGTGGTCGCATGGCCACGCCCTCGCCGGCCTCGACAAGCACTCCAGGGTGATGGCGGTCATGAGCCTGCAATCGTGGGGGTACGACACGACAGCAGTCATGGAGACGGATCCGGATCCGGTGGTACGGGCAGCCGCCGCGCTTTCGCCTGCAAATGCGGGCAGCATCCAAGGCACCCGGGCGCTGCTCGAAGTGCTGTCGACGCCGTCCGCCGCCATGTGGTGCAAGCGCAACTACCCGCACTTCGGTCCGATCTTCATGTTCAACTTCCTGCCGGCAGCCATCGACCGGGCGACATTGGACCACCTGGTCCCTGTCCTGGACGTTCTCCTTGCCAGCGCGCCTCCCATCATCTACGTCGGCGACTGGGGCGCGCGGCTGCGCATGAAGGCATTCCCGGACGGTTTTCCGCCCGTCGAGCCGCTCACCACCGCCCAGCGAACACTGCTGGACGTGATCGCGGAACACTGCGTCGGCCCGGACTCCCCACGCATGTGGTCCGGTGGCGACGCCGGATGGCGCTGCGCGACCTTGTGCCGGAAGGCGCGGTCTTCGACGGCGACTAACGGCCTGATCAGCGGGCTTGGCGACACCGCGAAAGCGGGTCACGATGCGGCTCAAACCGTGTCGCCCCTCGGAGCCGCTGGTTCCTCCCCTTCATCTCGGTTTCAGACCGCTATGTCCACGCCGGCTCCAGGCCGACTACTGACCACTGGCAACGCTCCTGCGTCACGGCGAATCCCAGCATCAGTAACCTTGATCAGCTGCGCTGATCTCGACAGTTTCGGGCGTTGGCCGACGTGGAGTGCCGGCCACGGGGCGTGACGGCTCCCGGCTGACTGGCGCGCCCGGACGGTGGCACGAGAGTTGGCCGGATGTTGGAGTGCCCCACCATCGACAGGACGCTGTCCGGCGCTAGTTTTTCGGTATGCCGCCCCGGGATGGGCCTGCC
>NZ_JBIDDG010000034.1:0-67088 GCF_043205005.1 Micromonospora sp. NPDC047620
GCCCGGTTACATTCCGAACCCGGAAGCTAAGCCCTCCAGCGCCGATGGTACTGCACTCGGGAGGGTGTGGGAGAGTAGGACACCGCCGGACAATCATTCCAGTCGAGGGCCGCCCCATCCGGGTCGGCCCTCGACTGCGTAGCGCCATAGGTGGCGCAATGAGGAAGGATGTACCTGTGAGTTCAGGATCGCAGGGCGGAGATCGTCCCCGTCGTTACGAAGACCGCGCGGGCGGGCGCGAGGGCGCCCCGCGCCGTGACGACCGGCCGTCGTTCCGGGATGACCGGGGCGGTCAGCGCGGCGGATACGCCGGCGGCGACCGCCGCGAAGGCGGGTACCGGTCTGGTTCCCGTGATGGCGACTCCCGCGCGGCCGGCGCCCCCCGTCGTGACGGCGCCGAGCGCCAGGGTGGTTTCCGGGGCGACCGCGACGGCTTCCGTGGCGGCGAGCGCCGCGAGGGCGGATTCCGTTCGGGCCTGCCGCGCGAGGGTGGCTTCCGCCGTGACGCTGGCGACCGTGAGGGTGGTTTCCGCGGCGGTGAGCGCCGCGAAGGTGGTTTCCGCGGTGGTGAGCGCCGTGAGGGTGGCGACAGGCCCGGCGGTGGCTTCCGTGGCGGTGAGCGTCGCGAGGGTGGTTTCCGTGGCGGTGACCGCGAGGGTGGTTTCCGTGGCGGCGAGCGTCGCGAGGGTGGCGACAGGCCCGGCGGTGGCTTCCGTGGCGGTGACCGCGAGGGTGGTTTCCGTGGTGGCGAGCGCCGTGAGGGCGGTTTCCGTGGCGGCGAGCGCCGTGAGGGTGGCGACAGGCCCGGCGGTGGTTTCCGTGGCGGTGAGCGTCGCGAGGGTGGTTTCCGTGGCGGTGACCGCGAGGGCGGGTACCGCGGTGGCGAGCGCCGTGAGGGCGGTTTCCGTGGCGGTGACCGCGAGGGCGGGTACCGCGGTGGCGAGCGTCGCGAGGGTGGCTTCCGCGGCGGTGACCGCGACGGCGGCTTCCGTGGCGGCGAGCGCCGTGAGGGCGGGTACCGCGGCGGTGAGCGTCGCGAGGGTGGCTTCCGTGGCGGCGACCGTGAGGGCTTCCGCGGTGGCGAACGCCGCGACGGTGGGTTCCGTCGTGAGGACGGCGAGCGCCAGGGCGGCGGCTTCCGGGGCGGTGACCGCGAGGGCGGGTACCGCGGCGGTGAGCGTCGTGAGGGCGGCTACCGCGGCGGTGAGCGTCGTGAGGGCGGCTACCGGGGTGGCGACCGTCGCGAAGGCGGCTACCGGGGTGGCGACCGTGAGGGCGGTTTCCGTGGCGGTGAGCGCCGCGAAGGCGGGTACCGGGGTGGTGACCGCGAGGGCGGTTTCCGGGGCGGCGAGCGCCGCGACGAGCGGCGGGAGCGACCGGAGGCGGAGGGGGAGCGCACCCAGGCTCCCGCGCTGCCCGACGAGATCGTCGCCACCGACCTCGACAAGGACGTCCGGGCCGAGCTGCTGTCGCTGGCCAAGCCGGTCGCCGAGACGGTCGCCCGACACCTGGTGGCCACGGGTCAGCTGATCGACGAGGACCCGGCGGAGGCGCTGGCGCACGCGCTGGCCGCCCGTCGGCTGGCGTCCCGGATCGCCGCCGTCCGCGAGGCGGTGGGCCTGGCCGCGTACCACGCGGGGGAGTGGCAGACCGCGATCGCGGAGCTGCGCACGTACCACCGGATGACCGGGCTGCAGAGCCACCTGGCGGTGCTCGCGGACTGCGAGCGGGCGCTGGGCCGGGCGGAGCGGGCGATCGACCTGTTCCGTGGTGCGGACCGGGAGAAGCTGGACCAGGCCGTGGCGATCGAGCTGCTGATCGTGGCGGCCGGCGCGCGCGGCGACCTCGGCCAGAAAGACGCCGCGGTTGCCATGCTCCAGGTTCCCGAGCTGACCGCCGAGGCGGCCGAGCCGTGGACGGCCCGGCTGCGCTACGCGTACGCCGACGCGCTGCTCGCGGTCGGTCGTCGTGAGGAGGCCCGCGAGTGGTTCTCCCGGGCGGCCGACGTGGACACCGAGGGCGAGACCGACGCCGCCGAGCGCCTGCTGGAGCTCGACGGTGTGGTGATCGAGGGCGACGAGGAGGACGAGGAGTCCGCCGAGACGATCGCCGCTGGTCCCGGTGCCCCGGGTGCGGTGCCGGCCCGTCCGGATGCCGACCTCACCGGCGACGCCGAGCCCGCCGGGCGCGACGACGACGGGCGACGGGACGAGGCCGGGACCGCCGACGAGCGGGACGAGGCCGGGAGCGCGGACGAGCGGGACGAGGCCGGGAGCGCGGACGTGCCGGCGGACGACCTGGCCGACGACGAGCTGGCCGACGACGAGGCGCGCGCTGTCGCGGCCGGTCACACCGCCGACGGCACCGGGACCGACGCCACCGACGCCGCCCGTGGCGAGTCGGCCGGCACCGGCGAGTCGGACGCCCCGCAGCGATGACGGCGTACGCCGGGGAGCGGCTGGTCGACGGGTACGCCCTGGTCGTGTTCGACCTGGACGGGGTGATCTACCTGATCGACCGGCCGATCCCCGGTGCCGTGGAGGCGGTCGGCCGGCTGCACGCCGAGGGGCGGGGCGTCGCCTACGCGACCAACAACGCCTCGCGCCGTTCCAGCGAGGTGGCCGCCCTGCTCACCGGGATGGGCGTTCCCGCCCGGCCGGAGGAGGTGCTCACCTCCGCGGCGGCCGCCGCCGAGCTGCTCCGCGACCGGCTGCCCCCCGGCGCCGCGGTGCTGGTGGTGGGTGCCGAGGCATTGCGGGCCGAGGTCCGTGCCGCCGGGCTGACGCCGGTGTCCCGGGCCGACGAGTCGCCGGTCGCCGTCGTGCAGGGGTACGGGCCGCAGGTCGGCTGGGTGGACCTGGCCGAGGCGTCGGTGGCCGTACGCGGCGGGGCGACCTGGATCGCCACCAACACCGACCGGACGCTGCCCAGCGGTCGGGGACCGCTGCCGGGCAACGGCGCGCTGGTCGCCGCGCTGCGGACCGCGCTCGGGCGGGATCCCGACGTGATCGTCGGCAAGCCCGAGCCGGCGCTGTTCGCCACCGCGGCCCGCCGCGCCGGCGAGGGCCGGGCGCTGGTGGTCGGCGACCGACTGGACACCGACATCGAGGGCGCCCGGCGGGCGGGCCTGGACAGCCTGCTGGTGCTCACCGGCGTCAGCGACGTGGCCGAGCTGCTCGCCGCCCCGCCGGAGCACCGGCCGACGTACGTTGCGATGGACCTCGGCGGGCTCTTCGACCCGGCGGCGGCGGTGCGGGTCCCGGGCCCGGCGGACGGGTGGTCGGTGGCGTCGCGGGACGGCGCGCTGGAGCTGTCCGGGGCGGGCCGCCCGCTGGACGCTCTGGCGGCGCTGTGCGTGGCCGCCTGGACCGGGGACGCGACGCGGGTGCGTGCCGGGTCGGCGGCGGCCGGGCAGGTGCTGACCGCGTTCGGCCTGTCCGACTGAACGGTCCCGCAGTCCGGCCCGAACGCCCCGGCCCGGTTCTACCCCGGCGGTCGGGCCGCCCCCTGGCCGGGGCTCGGATCAGGCTGCCTCGGCCGGCGGCTCAGAGCAGCTTGCGCAGCTTCATCAGGTCGAGCGGGTTCGCCTTGATCGACACTCGCCGGGACGTGACCGCGCGGGTGATGTCGAGTTCACCGCGGACCAACGCGAGCAGGTCGTCGCTGCTCGTGCTCAGCGCGATCTTCGCCTTCGGGTCGTCGCCGTCGGCCAGGTCGACCAGGCGGCCGTCGGCGAGCCGCCCGTGGAAGGCCGTGTCCAGGTCCGTGATCCGGCAGGCCAGCGTGCGGTCCAGGTCGATCCGTTCCCGCACCGTCTCCGCGTTGCGGTCCAGCCGGGCGGCCAGCTCCTGCAACGCCTGCCGGCACTCGTCCACGCTGGCCACTGTCGCCCCCTCGCCGTTCGCCACGCCGTCCCCGGCACCGTACCGCACAGGGCCTCGCGGGGTGCCCGGTAGCGTGACACCTGCACACCCCCGCCCCGCGGAAGGACTCAGGCATGCAGGACGCGTGGCGCGCCTACCTCGAGCTGGCCATGGGCCTGACGGAGGCGCCCCGGAAGAAGGCCCAGGGGGCGGTGCGCCGCCTCGTCGGCTCGGGCGGGGCGACCGCCGGCCAGTTGCAGGCGCTCGCCGAGGAACTCGTGTCCACCGGTGCGGCGAACCGGGAGGCGCTGACCAAGCTGGTCCGGTTCGAGGTCGACCGGGCCCTCGGCGCGGTGGGGCTCGCCACCGCCGACGAGGTCGCCGAGCTGACCCGCCGGGTGCACGAGCTGGAGCGCCAGCTCCGGGAGGCCAGGACGGCCCCCGCGGCCCCCGCCACCCCGTCGCCGGCGGCCCCCGCCACCCCGTCGCCGGCCCCGGGCGCCACCGAGCCGGCCGCGCCCCCCACGGCCGGGCCGGGCGCGCCCGTCGCGACGCAGGCGGTGGCGAAGAAGGCCGTGGCCAAGAAGGCGGTCGCGAAGAAGGCCGTGGCCAAGAAGGCCGTGGCGAAGCGGGCGCCGTCGGCCGTCGCCCCGGCCGAGGGCAGCCACGTCGAGCAGGTCCCGACGGCGAAGGACCTGGGCGCCGACGTCGAGCAGGTCCAGCCGGCGAAGGCCCAGGGCGCCGACGCCGGGCCTGCCCGGCCGGTGAAGAAGGCGTCCGCCCGCAGGCAGCAGCCGGGCGGCGAGGCGTGATCCGCCCCGCGGCCGGGAGCGGGTCGTGACCGGCCCCCACCGTCCCGGCCCGCCGCCGGGTGCCCGTCCCGGCCCGCCGCCCGCTGCCCGGCCGGGCCCCACGCCCGGACCGCGCCCCGGGCCGCCGCGCCCCGAGCCGCTCGACGACCCCGACGAGGCGCGCCACCCCGCCGTCGACGCCGCCGTGCGCGCGATGGCCAACGCCGCGACGCTCGCCCCGGCCGACCAGATCGCGCAGTACGAGGCGGCGTACGAGACGCTGCGGGAAACCCTCGCCACCATCGACCAGGCCTGACCGGACCGGAGAAGAACCACGCATGGCACGTCGTAACCGGCTGGACGCCGAACTCGTCCGCCGCGGCCTGGCCCGCTCTCGGGAGCAGGCCGCCGCGCTGGTGGAGGCCGGCCGGGTCCAGCTGCGCGGGGTGCCCGCCCGCAAGCCCGCCGCGATGGTCGACCCCGCCGACCCGCTGCTGGTCACGGGCGAGGACCCCAGCTCGGAGTACGTCTCCCGGGGCGGGCACAAACTGGCCGGCGCGCTGACGGCCTTCGCCCCCGGCGGGCTGCGGGTGGCCGGCCGGCGCTGCCTGGACGCGGGCGCCTCCACCGGCGGCTTCACGGACGTGCTGCTGCGCGCCGACGCGGCCGAGGTGGTGGCCGTCGACGTCGGGTACGGGCAGCTCGCCTGGCCGCTGCGCAACGATCCCCGGGTGCGGGTCTTCGAGCGCACCAACGTCCGTACGCTCACTCCGGAGGCCATCGGGGGGCCGGTCGACCTCACGGTCGCCGACCTGTCGTTCATCTCGCTGCGGCTGGTGCTGCCGGCGCTGGCCGGCTGCACCCGGCCCGACGGCGACCTCGCGCTGATGGTGAAGCCGCAGTTCGAGGTCGGCAAGGAGCGGGTCGGCGCCGGCGGGGTGGTCCGCGATCCGGCGCTGCGCGCCGAGGCGGTGCTCGACGTCGCCGCCGCGGCGGCGCGGCTCGACCTCGGTCTGGCCGACGTGGCCGCGAGCCCGCTGCCGGGGCCCAGCGGCAACGTCGAGTTCTTCGTATGGTTACGCCGGGACGCACCGCCGGCCGACCCGGATCGGGTGCGTGCCGTGGTGACCGCCGGGCCGCAGGGCCCGGTGGCGTCCGGCGACCTGCCGGACACGGCGACGGAGGAGGTGGCCGGGTGAGCGAGCAGGCGAGCCCCGCGGTCGTGGCTGGGCCGCGCGGGTGCGGGTGCCGGGCGGGCGCGACGGGACGGCCGTCCCGGTGAGCCGCACGGCCCTGCTGGTGACCCACACCGGCCGCCGTCGCAGCACCGAGCACGCGCGGGCGGTGGCCGCCGACCTCATCGCGGCCGGCTTCGAGGTACGGGTCGTCGCCGAGGAGGCCGACGACCTCGACCTGCCCGGCGTGGTGCCGGTGACCGGCCTGGAGGCGGCCGAGGGCGCGGAGATCGTCTTCGCGCTCGGCGGGGACGGCACGTTCCTGCGCGCGGCCGAGCTGGCCCGGCCGGCGAAGGCGCCGCTGCTCGGCATCAACCTCGGCAAGGTCGGCTTCCTCGCCGAGGCGGAGATCGACGACCTGGACAGCGCGGTGCGGGACGTGGTGGGCCGCAACTACACCGTGGACGAGCGGCTCACGCTGGACGTGACCGCCGAGTTCGACGGCGGCCCGACCATCGAGTCCTGGGCGCTCAACGAGATCAGCGTCGAGAAGGGCGAGCGCGCCCAGATGCTGGAGCTGCTCGTCGACGTGGACGGCCGCCCGCTGTCCCGCTACGGCTGCGACGGCGTGGTCTGCGCGACCCCCACCGGCTCGACGGCGTATGCGTTCTCCGGCGGGGGGCCGGTGGTGTGGCCCGAGGTGGAGGCCCTGCTGCTGGTGCCGATCAGCGCCCACGCGCTGTTCAGCCGGCCGCTGGTGACCGCGCCCACCTCCACGTTCGCCATCACCGTCGACCCGTTCACCACCCTCGCGGTGTTGTCCTGCGACGGCCGGCGCGTCTACGACCTGCCGCCCGGGGCCCGGGTCACCGTGCGGCGCGGCGCGCTGCCCGTGCGCATCGTGCGGCTGCGGGACCGCCCGTTCACCGACCGGCTGGTGGCGAAGTTCGACCTGCCCGTGCACGGTTGGCGCGGCAACCGCCGCTGACGGCGCGTCCGTGGCGGGTGTCCGGCTGGCGGTGACCGGCCTCACCGGCGCCCCGGCCGGTGGTGAGGCGGGGCGCGACGCCCCGGTACGCCCGCGCCGGCTGGTCAACTGTCGGGGGCCGCGTCTACTGTCGGTTGCTGTGCTGGAAGAGCTGCGCATCACCGGACTGGGCGTCATCGAGGACACCACGCTGCCGTTGACCGGCGGCATGAACGTCATCACCGGCGAGACCGGCGCGGGCAAGACCATGGTGGTCACCGGCCTCGGCCTGCTCTTCGGTGGCCGTGCCGACGCGGGGCGGGTTCGCGCCCAGCCCGGCCGGGCGGTGGTCGAGGGGCGGCTGCGGCTCGACGGCCGGGTCGCCGCCGCCGTGCACGCCCGGGTCGTCGACGCCGGCGGCGAGCCCGACGAGGACGGTTCGGTGCTGCTCAGCCGCACGGTCACGGTGGAGGGTCGGTCGCGGGCGCACCTGGGCGGGCGCAGCATGCCGGTGGCCATGCTCGGCGAGGTGGGCGAGCAGGTGGTCGCCGTGCACGGCCAGTCCGACCAGCTGCGGCTGCTGCGTCCGGCCGAGCAGCGGGCCGCGCTGGACCGGTTCGCCGGCCCGGAGCACGAGAAGCTGCTCGACGCGCTGCGCGAGGCGTACGCCCGTTGGCGTGCCGTGGTCGACGACCTGGCCGACCGGCGGCGCAACGCCCGCGAGCGCAGCCAGGAGGCCGACCTGCTGCGGCTCGGCCTGGACGAGATCACCCGGGTCGACCCGCAGCCCGGCGAGGACGACGAGCTGAAGGCGGAGGCGCAGCGGCTGGAGCACGCCGAGGGGCTGCGCACCGCGGCGCAGCTGGCCCACCAGTGCGTGGCCGGCGGCGTGGAGGCGGCCGACGAGACCCCCGACGCCACGGCGCTGCTCGGCACCGCCCGGCGCACCCTGGAGGCGCAGGCCGGCACGGATCCGGCGCTCGGCGAGCTGGCGGGGCGGCTGGAGGAGGCGGCGACGCTGGTGGCGGACGTCTCCGCCGAGCTGTCGGCCTACCTCGCCGCGCTCGACGCCGACCCGGCCCGGTTGCAGGCCCTCTACGAGCGCCGGGCGGCGCTGCGCGCCCTGACCCGCAAGTACGCCGACGACGTCGACGGCGTGATCGCCTGGGCGGAACGGGCCCGCACCCGGCTGTCCGACCTGGACACCTCCGACGAGCTCCTCGACGAGCTGGAGCGGGAGTCGGCGCGGCTGGCCGGCGAGGTGGCCGAGCTGGCCGGCCGGGTGTCGACGTCCCGGCAGGAGGCGGCGACCCGCTTCGCGGAGCAGGTCACCGTCGAGTTGGCCGGCCTGGCCATGCCGCACGCCCGGATCGAGGTGGCGGTGCTGCCGCGGCCGGCCGGCCGGGCGGAGCCGAGCCTGCCGGTCAACGGTGTCGAGGTCGGCGTCGGCCCGGACGGCGGCGACGAGGTCGAGCTGCGCCTGTTGGCCCACCCCGGCGCGCCCGCGCTGCCGCTGCAACGCGGCGCCTCCGGCGGTGAGCTGTCCCGGGTGATGCTCGCCATCGAGGTCGTCTTCGCCGGCTCGGGTGGGCCGCCCACGCTGGTCTTCGACGAGGTGGACGCCGGCGTCGGCGGCCAGGCGGCGGTGGAGATCGGCCGGCGGCTGGCCCGGCTGGCCCGCAGCCACCAGGTGCTCGTGGTCACCCACCTGCCGCAGGTCGCCGCGTTCGCCGACCGGCACCTGGTGGTGGCGAAGGACACGGGCGGAGCGGTCACCACGAGCGGGGTCCGCGTGGTGGAGGACACGGAGCGGGCCCGGGAGTTGGCCCGGATGCTCGCGGGTTTGCCCGATTCCGACCTGGGTATCGCCCATGCCGAGGAGCTTCTCGCTGTGGCGGCCCGGGAAAGGCGTCCGTGAGGGCGGCGATTGTGAGCACAGGCACACCGGCCTGCGCGCTAGTGTGCTTCCCTGGGTAGGCGGCCCTGCTCAGGCATGTCGCGACAGAAATGCCTGCCTCACATGCCAGGATGGTCACGATGCGTCTACCCACGTTGCGCCGGACCCGGAACGCGGAACCGGGCAGAATCCTCGGCACCGCGCGCCTGGACCGCCGGACGAAGCGCCTGGTCGGCCGGCTCCGCCCCGGTGACATCGCGGTCATCGACCACGTCGACGTGGACCGGGTCGCCGCCGACTCGCTCGTCGCGGTCGGTGTCGCCGCCGTGCTCAACGCGAAGCCGTCGGTCTCCGGTCGCTACCCCAACCTCGGGCCGGAGGTGCTGATCGGCGCCGGCATCCCGCTCCTCGACGACCTGGGGGAGGGGATCTTCGAGCGGATCCGTGAGGGCGACACGGTCCGGATCGAGGGCAACACCGTCTACGTCGGCGACGAGCCGGTGGCGCACGGCAGCCTCCAGGACGCCGAGACGGTGGCCAAGGCGATGGCCGATGCCCGGGAGGGCCTGTCGGTCCAGCTCGAGGCGTTCGCCGCCAACACGATGGACTACCTCAAGCAGGAGCGCGCCCTGCTCCTCGACGGCGTCGGCGTGCCGGAGATCCAGACCGAGATCCAGGGGCGGCACTGCCTGATCGTGGTGCGCGGCTACGACTACAAGGCCGACCTGGACGTGCTGCGCCCCTACATCCGCGAGTTCAAGCCGGTGCTGATCGGCGTCGACGGCGGCGCGGACGCGCTGGTGGAGGCCGGCTACACGCCGGACATGATCATCGGTGACATGGATTCGGTCACCGACGACGTGCTGCGCTGCGGCGCCGAGGTGATCGTGCACGCCTACCCGGACGGGCGGGCGCCCGGCCTGGCCCGGGTCACCGGGCTCGGCGTACCGGCGGTGACCTTCCCGGCCGCGGCCACCAGCGAGGACCTGGCCATGCTGCTGGCCGACGAGAAGGGCGCCTCGCTGCTGGTCGCCGTCGGCACCCACGCCACGCTGGTGGAGTTCCTGGACAAGGGCCGCGGCGGCATGGCCTCCACGTTCCTGACCCGGCTCAAGGTCGGCGGCAAGCTCGTCGACGCCAAGGGGGTGAGCCGGCTCTACCGGCAGAGCATCTCCGGCTCCTCGCTGCTGCTGCTGGTGCTCTCCGCGATCGCGGCGATGGCCTCCGCCGTGGCGGTCTCCACCGTCGGCAAGGCGTATTTGGGTGTGGTTTCCGAGTGGTGGAACAATTTCGTGTTCCAGCTTGAACAGCTTTTCTAGCGTCCGACCGATCAAGAGGCTGCAGGTGTGATCAACTTCCGGTACCACGTGGTGTCCCTGACCGCGGTCTTCCTCGCGTTGGCGATCGGTCTGGTGGTCGGCACCGCCGCACTGAACGGCCCGGTCGCCGACTCGCTCAAGGAGAACGTCAACGGGCTGCGCAAGGACAACCAGCTGATGCGCCAGCAGGTCCAGAGCATGGAGAAGGAACTGGAGCTGGAGGAGGACTTCGCGGCCCAGATAGCGGAGTTGTTCCTGCCGGGCAAGCTCACCGGCAAGCGGGTGGTGGTGGTCACCCTGCCCACCGGGCGGGACCACACCGAGGGCGTGGTCAAGATGCTCCAGCTCGGCGGGGCCGAGATGACGGGTCGCATCGACCTGCAGGACAAGTTCATCAATCCGGACAACAACAACGACCTGCTGGAACTGGCGGTCACCGCCGCGCGCCCCACCAGCGCGCCGACCGCCGACCTGCCGGGCAACGGCAACGGGGTGGAGACGTCCAGCGCGCTGCTGGCCAGCGTCCTGCTGGACCGGGCGCCCGGCGCCACCCCGGTCACCGAGGCCGACCGGCGGGCGGTGCTGGCCGCGTACACCAACGCCAACTACCTGACCACCGAGGAGCGGGTCAGCGCGTCGGCGGAGGCCGTCGTCGTGGTCAGCGGGCAGCCGTACGTGGACAAGGACTCGGCGAAGAAGGACGAGTCGGTGCTCAAGGTCGCCGAGCAGTTCGACCGGGCCGGGACGATCGTCGTCGCCGGCAACGGCTCGACCGGCGGCAACCTGGTCGCCGCCGTCCGCGGCGACCCGGTGCTGGTGCAGAGCATCTCCACCGTCGACAACGCCAACACCGTCCAGGGCCAGCTGGTCACCGCCCTCGCGATGGTGCAGCAGGTGACCGAGAAGAAGGCCGGGCAGTACGGCGTCGGCGACAATGCCACCCTGCTGCCTAGACTGCCCCAGTGAGCGAGCGACGTACCCCGGTGTCCGGATCCAGCCGCACGCACGAGCGGGAGGGGACCGCGTGAGTCTGCTCGGTCGACTGTTGATCGCCGGGGCGGGCGCCGCCGCCGCCCGGTACGCCCTACGCGAGGTGCGTACCTCGCCGGCTGGCCCGGCCCTGGGCCGGACGAACTTCCGTGGCCGCACGGTGACCCTGGCCGCCGGGCCGGCGCTCGCCGCCGGGGCCGCCAGCGCGGGCGCGTTCGGCGCCTCCAGCGCGTCCTCGGGCGCTGCGGCCCTGGTCGCCGGGGTGGGTGCCGGGGCCGTCGGGCTCTACGACGACGTGGTGGGCGCGCGGCCGGAGCAGAAGGCGGCCAAGGGCTTCGCCGGTCACCTGGCCGCGCTGCGCGAGGGCCGGATCACCGCCGGGCTCGTCAAGGTCGTCGGGGTGGGCGCGGCAGGGCTCGGCGCCGCCGCGCTGCTCGCCGCCGACCCCAGGGTGGCCGGGCACCGCCGCCGCCAGCGGCAGGGCACGCTGGGCCGGGGCGTCGACGTGCTGCTCGGCGCGGGCGTCATCGCCGGCACCGCGAACCTGCTGAACCTGCTCGACCTGCGACCCGGCCGGGCGCTGAAGTCCGGCATCCTGCTCGGTGCCCCGCTGGCCGGCGGCCCGCACGGCGGGATCGCCGCGGGTGCGGTCGGCGCCGCCGCCGGGCTGCTCCCCGACGACCTCGGCGAGGACGTGATGCTCGGCGACAGCGGCGCGAACGCGCTCGGCGCGCTGCTGGGCGTGGCGCTGGCCGCGCGTACCGGGCCGGTCGGGCGGGCCGGGCTGCTCGCCGTGCTCGCCGGTCTCACCGCGGCCAGCGAGAAGGTCAGCTTCACCCAGGTCATCCAGCGCACCCCCGGGCTGCGCGAACTCGACGCGCTGGGCCGTCGCGCCGACTGACGTGACGACCCCGGCACCCCTCGCCGGCGCCGGCCGCGTCGCCGGAGCCGCCGCGCTCATCGCCGTCCTCACCGTGCTCAGCCGGCTCGCCGGGTTCGGCCGCACCGCCGTCTTCACCTGGGTCGTGCAGAAGAGCGACCTCGGCGGCATGTACGTGATCGCCAACACGGTCCCGAACATCATCTTCGAGATCGTCGCGGGCGGCGCGCTGGCGAGTCTGGTCGTACCGCTGCTGGCCGGGCCGGTCGCGGCCGGGGACCGGCGCGCGGTGGCCGCCACCACCGGCGCCCTGCTCACCTGGACGGTCACCCTGCTGGTGCCGCTGGCCGTGCTGGTCGCGGCGGCGGCCGGCCCGGTCGTGTCGCTGATCAGCGAGGGGCGCTCCGAGGCGGAGGTGGCCGCCGGCGCGCGGATGCTGCGGGTCTTCGCCCCGCAGTTGCCGCTCTACGGCATCGGCATCGTGCTGACCGGCGTGCTCCAGGCGCACCGCCGGTTCGCCTGGCCGGTGATCGCGCCGCTGCTGTCCAGCCTCACCGTGATCGTGGTCTACCTCGCCTTCGGCGGGGCCGAGGGGCGCGGCGCGAGCGTGGCGCAGGTGAGCCGCGGCGGCGAGCTGATCCTGTCGGGCGGCACCACGGCGGGCGTGGTGGTGCTGTCGCTGTCGCTGCTGATCCCGCTGCGCCGGCTGGGGCTGCGGCTGCGCCCCGGGTTCGCGTTCCCCGCCGACGTCCGGGCGCGGGTGAAGGGGTTGGCGCTGGCCGGCGCCGTTACCGTCACCGCCCAGCAGATCGCACTGCTGGTGCTGCTCAAGCGGGTCTCCGGCGGCCCGACCGGCTCGCCGCAGGTGTTCAACCTGGCCCAGACCATGTACCTGTTGCCCTGGGCGGTGCTGGCGGTGCCGCTCGCCGTGGCGGCGTACCCGACGCTGGCGACCGCGGCGGCCGCCGGGGACGACGGGGACTACCGGCGCACGCTCTCCTCGACGGCGCGCCGCGTGCTGCTGTTCAGCTGCCTCGGCGCGGCGGCCCTGGTCGGCACCGCCGCGCCGGTCGCCTCGTTCTTCTACCCGGACGATCCCGGGTCCACGGCCGCCGGGATCGCCGGCTTCGCCCCGGGGCTGCTCGGTTACGGCCTCTTCGCGGTGCTCTCCCGGGCCCTCTACGCCCGCGGCGACACCCGCCCCGCCACCGTGGCGATCACCGCCGGCTGGCTGGCCGTGCCGGTGGCGGCGGTGCCGCTGGCGGCCCTGCTTCCGGTGGCGGACCGGGTGCTGGCGGTCACCCTGGCCAACTCGGCCGGGATGCTGCTGCTCGGCGGCCTGCTGCTCGCCGCCGTGCTGCGCTCGGCCGGGGCCGCCGCGCTCGCCGGCGTCGGCCGGGCCGGCGCCGCCGGTCTGCTCGCCGGTGCCCTGGCGGCGCTCGCCGGGGCGGCCACCGCCCGCTGGCTGGACGCGGCCGGCGACGGCACCCCGACGACACCGGCCGCACTCGTGCAGGGCATGCTGTCCGGAGTCCTGGTCGGCGTCGTGTTCCTCGCCGTGGTCTGGCTGATCGACCGGCGGGATGTGCGACCGCTGCTGGCCGGGGTGCTCCGGCGGCTGAGCCGGGGCCGGCGCGGGCCGGCGGCCCCCGCCGAACGGACGGGTGAGGGCGAGATCCCCCCGGAACGGGGTGACGGGAAGGAGACGGTGTCCCGGTGAGCGGGTGCAGGACGGGTGACCGGCCGGCGGCGACCGACGAGCGGGGGTGGTCCCGGTGACGGAACCGACACCGGACACCAACTGGCGCGGCACCGTGGCCCTGCTGCTCGCCTCCAGCACCGGCGGGGTCGGGCAGCACGTCCGTTCCCTCGCCCAGGGGCTGACCGCCGCGGGCGCCGCCGTGCTGGTCTGCGGGCCCGCCACGACGCAGGAGCAGTTCGACTTCACCGGCGTCGGCGCCCGGTTCCGGCCGGTGGAGATCCCGGCCAGCCCGACCCCTGCCGACGCCCGTGCCGTGGGCGCGCTGCGCCGGACCCTCGCCGCCGAGCCGGTCGACGTGCTGCACGCCCACGGGCTGCGGGCCGGGCTGGTCGCCGTCCTCGCCCGGCCGGCCGTGCCACTCGTGGTCACCTGGCACAACGCGGTGCTCGCCGGCGGGTTGCGCGGCGGCGTGTCCCGCCTCGTCGAGCGGGTCGTCGCCCGGGGCGCCCGGGTGGCCCTCGGCGCCTCCGCCGACCTCGTCGAGCGGGCCGCCGCGCTGGGCGCGATGGACGCCCGGCTCGCCCCGGTCGCCGCGCCGGCGCTGCCCGCGCCGCGCCGCCGCCGGGCCGCCGTCCGCGCCGAGTTCGGCGTCGGCCCGGACCAGCCGCTGATCCTCTCGGTCGGCCGGCTGCACCCGCAGAAGCGGTACGACGTGCTGGTCGACGCGGCCGCCCGGTGGCGCACCCGGACCCCGGCGCCGGTCGTGGTGATCGCCGGCAGCGGCCCGGCCTACCTGCCGCTGGCCGCCCGGATCTCCGCCGCCCGGGCCCCGGTGACCCTGCTCGGGCACCGCACCGACGTGGCCGACCTGCTCGCCGGGGCCGACCTGGCGCTGGTGACCAGCGACTGGGAGGCCCGCCAGCTCTTCGCACAGGAGGCGATGCGGGCCGGCGTACCACTGGTGGCGACCGCCGTCGGCGGCCTGCCGGAGCTGGTCGGCGACGCCGCGGCGCTGGTGCCGCCGGGGGACGTGGACGCGGTCGACGCGGCCGTGCGCGCCCTGCTCGACGACGAGGCCGGTCGGGCCGAGCTGGGCCGGCGGGCCGCCGCCCGGGCCGCGACCTGGCCCACCGAGGCGGACACCCTCGCCCAGCTCGCGGCGCTCTACGCCGAGCTGGCCCCGGACGCGGCAGGATCCGCGGCCCCCGGCGCCGACGGCGGGCCCGCCGAACCCGGACGTGACGGTCACGCCCCGTCGACGGGACGCCGGTGATGGTGCGCAGACTCGCCCCGGCCCTGCTGACCCTGGTCGTGGTGGCGCTCGGCATCGCGGCGCTGACCGCCCGGCCGGACCGGGAGGCGCCCGAGCGCACCGCCGACTTCGTCGTGCTTGCCGGGGTGGCCGGGCTGCGCTGGGAGGACGTCGACCCGGAGACCACCCCGACGCTGTGGCGGATGGCCCGCGACGGCTCCATCGGCTCCCTCTCGGTGCGCTCCGCGCACCGGCCGACCTGCCCCGTGGACGGCTGGCTGACCCTCGGGGCGGGCAGCTACGCCGCCTGGAACGGCAGCCGACAGGTCGGGGGCTGCCCCCCGACGGCGGTGACCGTGGAGCAACCCGACGGCATCGGCGCGAACCTGCCCGACCAGGAGAGCGTCGTCCTGCACAACCAGGAGCGGCTGCCGTGGGGCGCGGTGCCCGGCGCGCTGTCGGAGTCGGTGCGCTGCTCGGTGGCGGTCGGGCCCGGTGCGGCGGTGGCCGCCGCCCGGCCGTTCGGCCGGGTCGACCGGTACGCGGCCGCCCTGCCCGAGGACCCCGCCGAGCTGCTCGGCTCGTGCGTGCTGAGCATCGTCGACCTCGGCACGGTCGCCGGCGAGGACCCGACGGCCCGGGCCACGGCGGCCCGCGAGGCCGACGCCCGGCTGGCCCGGGTGCTCGCCGCCCGGCCGCCCCGCTCGCTGGTCATCGTCGCCGGGGTGTCCGACACCGAGGTGCCGTCCCGGCTGCACGTGGCCGTCGCCGACGGGCCGGGCTGGGAGCGCGGATGGCTCACCTCGGCCAGCACCGGCCGGGAGGGCTACCTGCAACTGGTCGACCTCGCACCGACCGCGCTCACCGCGTTGGGCCGGCCGATGCCCGAGCGGCTCTTCCTCGGCCGGCCGGCCGAATCGGTCGGCGGGCGGCCGGCGGACCTGGCCACCGCGATCGCGCAGCCCGCCGACGCCGACCGGGAGGCGGCCGCCCAACGGCGGGTGGCGGACTGGTTCTTCGCCCTGCTCGCCGGCGTCCAGGTGCTCCTGGCGGTGGCGGTGCTGCCGTTGCTGCGCCGGGCCCGCCGGCACGCCGGCCCGTACGGCCCGGAGCCGGTGTCGCGGCGGGTCGTGTCGGTCGTCGAGCTGCTGCTGATCGGGGCCGCCCTGGCTGTGCCAGCGGCCCTGCTCGCCGACGCGGTGCCGTGGTGGCGCGGCGACCACGCCGGCGTCTACTTCGCCGGGGTGACCGTGCTGCTGCTGGTCGCCGCGACCGCGATGGTCCGGCTGGCGCCGGGGTACGCGAGCACCCTCGGCCCGCTCGGCGCGGTGGCGGGCCTGACCACGCTGGCCGTCGGGGTGGACGTGCTCACCGGCGCCCGCCTCCAGCTCAACGGGGTGGTCGGCTACTCGGCCCTGGAGGGCGGCCGGTACGCCGGGCTGGGCACCGTCGGGCTCGGCGTGTTCCTGGCCGGCGCCCTGCTGAGCGCGGGGTGGCTGGCCCAGCGGGTCCGCCGGTCCTGGCGGCCGATCGTCATGGTGGTCGTCGGCGGCGCGGCCGTGGTGGTCGTCGGCAGCCCGTACCTGGGGTCCGACCCGGTCGGCGCGATCGCGTTGACCGCCGGGCTGAGCGTCGCCGCCGCGATCAGCGCCGGCGGCTGGCTGACGATCAGCCGGCTGGCCTGGGCGACCATGGCCGGGCTGGCGCTGACCATCGGCTTCGCGGTGCTGGACCTGCGCCGGCCCGCCGCCGAGCGGGGCAGCCTCGGCCGGTTCCTGGCCGCCGTCGGCGACGGCACCGGCGGGCTTACCGTGCACCGTTCCAGCACCGCAAACTTCGACACCCTGGTCAACAGCCCGCTGACCGTGCTGGCCCTGGCCGGCGCCCTGCTGGTCTGGTTCGCCCTGCTCCAGCCGTGGGGCGGGCTGATGCGGCTGTTCGGCATCTACCCGGCGATGCGGGCGGCGATGGCCGGCACCGCCGTGGCCGCGGTGATCGGCGGGGTGCTGGGCGGCGACGCCCTGGACGTGGCCGGCGCGGCCGGCGCCCTGGTGGTGCCGATGGCGGCGCTGTCCGCGCTGCGGGTGCTCGACCACTCGACCGACCGCACCCAGCCCGACGCGGCCCGCCAGAGCGACGGCGGGCCGGGCGGGGCCGGCCAGAGCGACGGCGGGCCGGGCGGGGCCGGCCAGAGCGACGGCGGGCCGGGCGGGGCCGGCGACGGGCCGGGCGGCGGGGGATCGGACGACGGCGGCCCGGACGGCCCGGGGGCGGCGGGCGCCGGGGCGAGCACCGCGGATCCGGTCGCCGGGCCGGACGCGCCGGCCGGTCGGCCATCGACCGAGGTCACGGCCTCCTGAGCGGGCCGGCGGCCGGTACGGGTGCGCCGGGCGGTGGGGCCGGGTGAGGTGTTACCGTGGAATCCCGTGGATCGCGTGATCACTTTGCTGATCGGCACGGCGGTCTGCACGACCGCGACGGACGACACGGGAGCAGGCCTTGGCCCCTTCAGCACGGACGACCAGGCACATTTTCGTCACCGGGGGCGTCGCCTCCTCGCTGGGTAAGGGCCTCACCGCCTCCAGCCTCGGCAACCTGCTCACCGCGCGCGGCATGCGCGTGGTCATGCAGAAGCTCGACCCCTACCTCAACGTCGACCCGGGGACGATGAACCCGTTCCAGCACGGCGAGGTCTTCGTGACCGAGGACGGCGCCGAGACCGACCTCGACGTCGGGCACTACGAGCGCTTCCTGGACCGGGCGCTCTCCGGGAAGGCGAACGTCACCACCGGCCAGATCTACTCGGACGTGATCGCGAAGGAGCGGCGCGGCGAGTACCTGGGCGACACCGTCCAGGTCATCCCGCACATCACCAACGAGATCAAGTCGCGGATCCTGGCCATGGCCGACCCGGACGACGACGGCCAGGTGCCGGACGTCGTGATCACCGAGGTCGGCGGCACGGTCGGCGACATCGAGTCGCTGCCGTTCCTGGAGGCGATCCGGCAGGTCCGCCACGACCTGGGCCGGGACAACTGCTTCTACCTGCACGTCTCGCTGGTGCCGTACCTGGCGCCGTCGGGGGAGCTGAAGACCAAGCCGACCCAGCACTCGGTGGCCCAGCTGCGCAGCATCGGCATCCAGCCCGACGCGCTGGTGCTGCGCTGCGACCGGGAGATCCCCGACAAGGTCAAGCAGAAGCTGTCGCTCTACTGCGACGTCGACCGCGAGGCGGTCACCGCCGCCCCGGACGCGCCGAGCATCTACGACATCCCCAAGGTGCTGCACCGGGAGGGCCTCGACGCGTACGTGGTGCGCCGGCTCGGCCTCTCCTTCCGCGACGTGGACTGGGCCAGCTGGGACGACCTGCTGGACCGGGTGCACCAGCCCCGCCACACCGTCACCGTCGCCGTGGTCGGCAAGTACGTCGACCTGCCCGACGCGTACCTGTCGGTGAGCGAGGCGATCCGGGCCGCCGGTTTCGGCCACCGGGCCCGGGTGCAGCTGCGCTGGGTGCCCAGCGACGAGTGCGTCACCCCGACCGGCGCCGCAGCCGCCCTGGCCGGCGTGGACGGCATCGTCATCCCGGGCGGCTTCGGGGTGCGCGGCATCGAGGGCAAGATCGGCACCGCCCGGTACGCCCGGGAGAACGGCATCCCGCTGCTCGGCCTCTGCCTCGGCCTGCAGTGCATGACCATCGAGGTGGCCCGGCACCTGGCCGGCCTGGAGGGCGCCAACTCGCTGGAGTTCGACGAGGAGGCGAAGCACCCGGTCATCGCCACCATGGCCGACCAGGAGGACATCGTCGCCGGCAGGGGCGACCTGGGCGGCACGATGCGGCTCGGGGCGTACCCGGCGACGCTGGCCGAGGGCTCGCTGGTCGCCGAGGCGTACGGCAGCACCGAGATCAGCGAGCGGCACCGGCACCGGTACGAGGTGAACAACGCCTACCGGGACCAGCTCACCAAGGCGGGCCTGCGCTTCTCCGGCACCTCGCCGGACGGCCGGCTGGTCGAGTTCATCGAGCTGGACCGCGGCCTGCACCCGTTCTTCGTGGCCACCCAGGCGCACCCGGAGCTGAAGAGCCGCCCGACCCGGCCGCACCCGCTGTTCGCCTCCTTCGTCAAGGCGGCCGTGGCGTACTCCGAGGCCGACCAGCTTCCGGTGGACCTGGAGGCGGCGGAGAACGCGGCGGCGAAGAAGGCCTCCCGCAACGGCGGCGCCGCCGCGAAGGCGGCGTCGGCCTCGTGAGCGAGCGGAGCGAGCAAGCCATCGGGCACCGCAGCGCCGTCGAGCACCGCTACGAGGTGCGCTCCCGCACCGAGCGCTACCGCGGCCGGATCTTCGACGTGGTCAGCGAGGAGGTGACCATGCCGGGCGGCGGGACGGGGGTCCGGGACTTCGTCCGGCACGTCGGCGCGGTGGCCGTGGTGGCGCTCGACTCCGCCGGCCAGGTGGTGCTGATCCGCCAGTACCGCCACCCCGTCGGGCGGCACCTGTGGGAGCTGCCCGCCGGGCTGACCGACGTCTCCGGCGAGGACCTGGCCGCCGCCGCGGCCCGGGAGCTGGCCGAGGAGGTCGACCTCGTCGCGGGTCGGCTCGACGTCCTGGTCGACCTGCACAGCTCGCCGGGTTTCACCAACGAGCTGGTCCGGGTGTTCCTGGCCCGGGACCTGACCGACGTGCCGGCCGAGCGGCGCCACGAGCGCAGCGAGGAGGAGGCCGACCTCCAGGTCGTCCGGATCGACCTGGACGAGGCGGTCGGCATGGTCCTCGCGGGGGAGATCACCAACGCGTCCTGCGTGGCCGGGCTGCTCGCCGCCGCCCGGGGCCGCGACGCCGGCTGGTCGGCGCTGCGCCGGGCGGACACGCCGCCGCCGCGCTGAGTCGGCCGCGCCGGACGCGGTACGTGGAGAAGGGGCCGTGCGGTTCGCCGCACGGCCCCTTCGTCGTTCCGGTCGGGTCAGTCGCGCAGCGGCCGGCCCTGCCCGTCGACGCCACCGTTGACGAGGATCAGGATGCCGTCGATGAGGCCCCAGATGCTGCCGAAGCCGCAGGTCACGATGCTCACCACGAGCTGGAGGACACCGGTCTTGGTGTCGCCCATGTAGAACCGGCCGGCGCCGAAGCCGCCCAGGAAGATGCCGAGGAGGCCGGCGACGAGCTTGCTCTTGTCGGAAACGCCCGTCGGGTACCCGGGCTGGTAAGGAGGTGTGGTCATGAGGCGACACCCTAGTGATCCACTCTCGTCGTGTCCGCAGCGGGACCCACTGGATGGGACGATAATGGACGAACATTGTCCTGACGGCTGAGGGGGAGTCCCACCGCCGGCCGGGTCGACGCCTGACACTTCGTCAGGGTGGGCGGGCACCGGATGTCACTGTGCTGGCTCATTTCGGGCGGCGGCGCGCCTAGACTGCCGCCGACGGGACCGGTGGACCGCGGCGGCAAAGGGGCCGTCGTGGCGCCGAGCAGTCGGGGGAGAGCAGCCCCGGAGAGAGGTGTCTGCATCGTGAAGGTCGGAATCCCCCGCGAGGTCAAGAACCACGAGTACCGCGTGGCGATCACGCCGGCGGGCATCAACGAGTTCGTCCGCGGCGGTCACCAGGTCTTCGTCGAGGCCGGCGCCGGGGTCGGGTCCAGCATCAGCGACGACGACTTCGCCGCCGCCGGGGCCAAGATCCTGGCCACCGCCGACGAGGTGTGGGACACCGCCGGGCTGGTGCTCAAGGTCAAGGAGCCGGTCGCCGAGGAGTACCACCGGATGCGCGCGGGGCAGGTGCTCTTCACCTACCTGCACCTGGCCGCGTCCAAGGAATGCACCGATGCGCTGCTCGACCGCAAGGTGACCGGCATCGCCTACGAGACGGTGGAGCTGCCCGACCGGTCCCTGCCCCTGCTCGCCCCGATGTCCGAGGTGGCGGGCCGACTCGCACCGCAGGTGGGCGCGTACCACCTGCAGGCGCAGGGCGGCGGGCGGGGCATCCTGATGGGCGGCGTCTCCGGCGTCTACGCCGCGAAGACCGTGGTCATCGGCGCCGGCGTCTCCGGCATGAACGCCGCCGCGATCGCGCTCGGCCTGCAGGCCGAGGTGCTGCTGCTGGACAAGAACGTCGCCCGGCTGCGCCAGGCCGACGCCATCTACCGCGGCCACCTCCAGACGGTCGCCTCCAACGCGTACGAGATCGAGCGGGCCGTGCTCGACGCGGACCTGGTCATCGGCGCGGTGCTGGTGCCCGGCGCGAAGGCCCCGACCCTGATCTCCAACGAGTTGGTCTCCCGGATGAAGCCGGGCAGCGTGCTGGTCGACATCTCCATCGACCAGGGCGGCTGCTTCGAGGACTCGCGTCCCACCACGCACGCCGCCCCGACCTACAAGGTCCACGAGTCGATCTTCTACTGCGTGGCGAACATGCCGGGCGCCGTGCCGCACACCAGCACCTACGCGCTGACCAACGTCACCCTGCCGTACGCCCTGGAGTTGGCCAACCACGGCTGGCGGGAGGCGCTGCGCCGCGACCCGGCGCTGGCGCTGGGCCTGAACACCCACGACGGCCAGGTCACCTACGGCCCGGTCGCCGAGGCGCACGGCATGCGGGCCCTGCCGCTGGCCGACGCGCTGGCCTGAGGGGCGGCGGGCTGACCGGCACACCGGACGGGGCCGGCGCGGGCGCGGAGCCCGCGCCGGCCCTGCGCCGTGCCGTCCGTGGCTACCTGGACCACCTCACCGTCGAACGCGGACTGTCGGCGAACACGCTCTCGTCGTACCGCCGGGACCTGGAGCGCTACCTGGCCACCCTGGCGGCGGCCGGGGTGCCGGACCTGGCGGCGGTCGGCCCCGGCCAGGTCGAGGAGCACCTGTCCCGGCTGCGGGCCGGCGACGACGCGCACCCGCCGCTGGCGGTCTCGTCCGCGGCGCGGGCGGCCAGCGCGGTGCGCGGGCTGCACCGCTTCGCGCTGCGCGAGGGGCTGGCCGGCGGCGACCCCAGCCGCGACGTCCGCCCGCCCACCCCGCCGCGCCGGCTGCCCCGCGCGCTGCCGGTGGACGACGTGGTCCGGCTGCTGGAGACCGTCGGCGCCGTGACCGCCACCGGCGACGGTGCGCCGCTCGCGCTGCGCGACCGGGCGCTGCTGGAGTTCCTGTACGGCACCGGGGCGCGGATCTCCGAGGCGGTCGGCGCGGCCGTCGACGACGTCGATGTCGGCGAGGGCACCGTCGTCCTGCGCGGCAAGGGCGGCCGCACCCGACTGGTCCCCATCGGCGGGTACGCGGTCGAGGCGCTGAGCGCCTGGCTGGTGCGGGCCCGGCCCGGGCTGGCCGCCGCCGGCCGGGGCACCCCGGCGGTGTTCCTCAACGCCCGCGGCGGCGCGCTGTCCCGGCAGGGGGCCTGGACCATCCTGCGCCGCGCCGCCCAGCGGGCCGGCCTGCCGGTGGACGGGCCGCAGGCGGTCTCCCCGCACACCCTGCGCCACTCCTACGCCACCCACCTGCTCGACGGCGGCGCGGACGTGCGGGTGGTGCAGGAGTTGCTCGGCCACGCCTCGGTGACCACCACCCAGGTCTACACGCTGGTCACCGTGGAACGGCTGCGCGAGGTGTACGCCACCGCCCATCCCCGGGCCCGCGGCTGACCCCGTCGACCGTCCGGCCGGTGGGCGGCGGCCGGTCCGCCGGGGGTGGCCTGGTCGGCGGGGCGGCGACACGCCGAGCGGGTGCGACCGGCCCGCCGGCCGGTGGCGTACAGTCGGCATCGGCGCGGACCTCCTGGGGCGAAGCAGACGGGGTGCGCAGCGGCGCCGCGCAGGACGTCGGACGGCTCCGACGCCGGGTGGTCGTCGGGAGGGGGCAACGAGGACATGGCTGGCAACGGTGACCGTGCCGAGACCTGGACGTCGGAGCTCCGCGAGCAGCAGGCCACGCTCGGGGCGGATCTCGGCCCCGCGGATCCGGCGGCCTACACGATGCGCAAGCCGATTCCCGAGCCGATGCCGACCGACCGGCACGGCCCGGCCCGGATCATCGCGATGGCCAACCAGAAGGGCGGCGTCGGCAAGACCACCACGACCATCAACCTGGGCGCCGCGCTGGCCGAATACGGCCGCAAGGTGCTGCTGGTCGACTTCGACCCGCAGGGCGCCCTCTCGGTCGGGCTGGGGGTCAACCCCCACAACCTCGACCTGTCGGTCTACAACCTCCTCATGCAGGACGACGTCACCGCCGAGGACGTCCTGATCAAGACCGACGTGGCGGGGCTGCACCTGCTGCCGGCCAACATCGACCTCTCCGCGGCCGAGATCCAGCTGGTCAACGAGGTCGCCCGGGAGATGGCCCTGGCCCGGGTGCTCCGGTCGATCCGCAAGGAGTACGACTACATCCTGATCGACTGCCAGCCCTCGCTGGGCCTGCTGGCGATCAACGCGCTCACGGTCGCGCACGGCGTGCTCATCCCGCTGGAGTGCGAGTTCTTCAGCCTGCGCGGTGTCGCCCTGCTGCTGGACACCATCGACAAGGTGCGCGAGCGGCTCAACTTCGACCTGGAGCTCGAGGGCATCCTCGCCACCATGTACGACAGCCGCACCACCCACTGCCGGCAGGTGCTCCAGCGGGTGGTGGAGGCGTTCGGCGACAAGGTCTACCAGACGGTGATCACCAAGACCGTCAAGTTCCCCGAGTCCACCGTCGCCGGTGCCCCGATCACCACGCTCGACCCGGCCTCGTCCGGCGCCCGCAACTACCGCCAGCTCGCCCGCGAGGTGATCGCCGCCCAGGCGGAGCGGTAGGCCCGGGTGCACCTTCGCACCGAGGCGTCCGGGGCGTGGACTACGGTCTTCCGGTGACCGCGCCACCCCTCGATCCGCCCGCGCCGCTGGAGCAGCCGCCCGTGCGGGCCGCCGATTCCGCCGCCGAGGTGCCGACGAGTCCCGGGGGCGTGCCCGAGGCGGCGGAGAGCGGCGGCTTCACCGTCCGGCTGGCGAACTTCACCGGCCCGTTCGACCTGCTGCTCCAGCTGATCGGCAAGCACAAGCTCGACGTCACCGAGGTGGCGCTGCACCGGGTCACCGACGAGTTCATCGCGTACATCCGGGCCATGGGCGACCAGTGGGACCTGGACGAGGCCAGCGAGTTCCTGCTCATCGCCGCCACCCTGCTCGACCTCAAGGCCGCCCGGCTGCTGCCCGCCGCCGAGGTCGAGGACGAGGAGGACCTCGCCCTGCTGGAGGCGCGGGACCTGCTCTTCGCCCGGCTGCTGCAGTACAAGGCGTACAAGGAGGCTGCGGCGCACATCGCCGCGCTGGAGGAGGTCGGCGGCCGGCGCTACCCCCGGGCGGTCACCCTGGAGCCCCGGTACGCCGAGGCCCTGCCGGACCTGGTGCTCGGCATCGGCCCCGAGCGGCTGCTGAAGTTGGCCATCAGGGCGATGACGCCGAAGCCGGTGCCGGAGGTGTCGATCGCCCACGTGCACATGGTCCGGGTCAGCGTCCGGGAGCACGCGGCGATCATCACCGAGCGGCTGCGCCGGGCCGGCACCGCCACCTTCTCGCTGCTCTGCGCCGACTGCGACGCCACCCTGGAGGTGGTGGCCCGGTTCCTGGCGCTGCTGGAGCTCTACCGGGAGGGCCTGGTCGCCTTCGTCCAGGAGCAGGCCCTGGAGGAGCTGACCGTACGCTGGACCGGCCCCGCCGAGGGCGGCCCGGACCTGCACATCGACGAGTACGCCGGCACCGCCGCCGAACCGGCGGACCAGACACCGCCCGCGGGCCCGCCGGGCGCCGCCGCGAGCGCGGCGGGGCCGGTCCACGAGGCCGGGGCGGGCGCGGCGGCGGGCGGGGACGGGACGGCGACGACGGAGGAGCAGACCGGATGAGCAGCGAGGAGCGCCGGGACTCCCTGGCGGACCAGGCCGCCGCCTGGATCCCACCCTGGCAGCGCCCCACCCCGCCGGCCGAGTCGCCTTCGGGTGATCCAGGCAGCGACCTGCCCCCGAAGGTGCCGGATCCCGCCGAGGTCCCCGCCGCGCCTGCCGGCGGCACGGGGGAGACCCTCGGGGACGCCGCGGGGGAGGGCACCGGGCAGGGCGGGGCGGCGGCACAGGACGCGGGGCGGCCTGACCCGGCGGAACGAGGCGCGGAGCGGACCGACACGGCGGAGCAGGGCGCCGGCCAGGCGGAGACCGCGGCACAGGGCGCGGCTGCGGGCTTACCGACGAAGCAGCCGGCCGGGCGGCGGCGGGCGGCGCCGGCACCCGCGCCGGTGCCGGAACTCGACGACGCGGAGCTGCGCGGGGCGCTGGAGGCGATCCTGCTGGTGGTCGACGAGCCGGTCAGCGAGCTGACCCTGGCCCAGGTGCTGGAGCAGCCCGCCGAGCGGATCGGGCCGATGCTGGACGAGATCGCCGCGGGCTACACCGCCGCCGGGCACGGCTTCGAGCTGCGCCGGGCCGCGGGTGGCTGGCGTCTATACACCCGCCCGGAATACGCGACCTACGTCGAACGGTTCGTGCTGGACGGGCAGTCCGTGCGGCTGACCCAGGCCGCGCTGGAGACACTGGCCGTGGTCGCCTACAAGCAGCCGGTGACCCGGTCGCGGATCTCCGCCATCCGGGGTGTCAACTGCGACGGGGTGATCCGTACCCTGGTCTCCCGGGGGCTGGTGGAGGAGTGCGGCGCCGAACCGGACAGCGGGGCGTTCCTCTACCGGACCACCACGATGTTCCTGGAGAAGCTCGGGCTGAACAGCGTCGACGACCTCCCGCCGCTGGCCCCGTTCCTTCCCGACGACGTAGAAGAGCTTGCCGATGCCACGCGATGACCGCACCCCCCGCCCCGACGCGCCCGTCTTCGAGGGGGCCGAGCGCCTCCAGAAGGTGCTGGCCGCCGCCGGCGTCGGCTCCCGGCGCGCCTGCGAGGACCTGATCTTCCGCCGCCGGGTCACCGTCAACGGGCGGGTCGCCCAGCTCGGCGACAAGGTCGATCCGGCCACCGCCGTCATCCACGTCGACGGCGAACGCCTCGTCGCCGACACCCGCCTGGTCTACCTGGCCATGAACAAGCCGCGCGGGGTCGTCTCCACCATGGCCGACGAGAAGGGGCGGACGGCGCTCGCCGACTTCCTCGGCAACCGGGTGGAGCAGCGGGTCTACCACGTCGGGCGGCTCGACGCCGACAGCGAGGGCCTGCTGCTGCTCACCAACGACGGCACCCTCGCGCACAAGCTGATGCACCCGTCGTACGGGGTGCAGAAGACCTACCTCTGCGAGGTGTCCGGGCCGATCCCGCGCAACCTCGGCAAGCGGCTGACGGCCGGCGTGGAGCTGGAGGACGGCCCGGCGAAGGTCGACTCCTTCCGGGTGGTGGACACCCTGGGCCGGACCGCCCAGGTGGAGCTGAGCCTGCACGAGGGGCGCAAGCACATCGTCCGGCGGCTGCTCGCCGAGGTGGGCCACCCGGTGAGCCGGCTGGTGCGTACCGCCATCGGGCCGATCCGGCTGGGCGACCTGCGCGCCGGGCGCACCCGGCGGCTGACCAACGCGGAGGTCGCCGCCCTGTTCAAGGCCGTGGGTGACTGACCGGCCGGCTCGCGGGTACGGCTGCCGGTAGGCTCCGTGGCGGCCCGGCGGCCGGCGGCGACCTCGCGCGCCGCCGGGCATGATTGAGGACGTGTGGAAACCGCTCGCGGGACGCGGTGGGCGTTTCGTGGGGTACGGGCTGAGGAGGACAACGGTGGAGGAAAACGTACGGGCCGGGCGCTGCGTGGTCGCTGTGGACGGGCCGTCCGGTTCGGGTAAGTCCACCGTCTCGCGGCGGCTCGCCGTCGGCCTCGGTGCTCGCTACCTCGACACCGGCGCCATGTACCGGGCCATCACCTGGGCCGTGCTGCGCTCCGGTGTCGACCTGACCGACACCGAGTCGGTGGCCAAGGTCGCCGGCGAGGTGGACCTGCGCATCGGCACCGACCCGACGGGGTACGGCGTGACCGCCGACGGCGTGACCGTCGACGCCGAGATCCGCGGCCCGGAGGTCACCGGGGCGGTCTCCGCGGTGGCCGCCGTGCCGGCGGTGCGCGCGCTGCTGGTCACCCGGCAGCGCGAGATGATCGCCCACGCCGGCCGGATCGTGGTCGAGGGCCGCGACATCGGCTCCGTGGTGGCGCCGGACGCCGACCTGAAGGTCTACCTCACCGCCTCCGAGGCGGCCCGGGCCGCCCGGCGCAGCGCCGAGGACGCCACCGACGTGGCGGCCACCGCCGCCGACCTGGCCCGGCGGGACCGGCTCGACTCGACCCGCAAGGCCGACCCGCTGGCGCAGGCCGCCGACGCCGTGGTGCTGGACACGACCGAGTTGGGCATCGACGAGGTCGTCGCGCGCCTGCGTGAGCTGCTGACCGAGCGGGGAGTGGCATGACCGACGCCGACGGTTGGGTGGAGCTGCGGGAACCGGACGTCGACACCGAGGAAGCGACCGGCCCGCAGCCGGTCGTGGCCGTGGTCGGTCGTCCCAACGTGGGCAAGTCGACCCTGGTCAACCGGATCATCGGCCGCCGGCAGGCGGTCGTCGAGGACATCCCCGGGGTGACCCGGGACCGCGTCCCGTACGACGCGCAGTGGGCGGGCCGGCAGTTCACCGTGGTGGACACCGGCGGGTGGGAGCCCGACGCCAAGGACCGGGCGGCCGCGATCGCGGCGCAGGCCGAGGCGGCGGTCGCCACGGCCGACGTGGTGCTGTTCGTGGTCGACGCGATGGTCGGCTCGACCGATGTGGACGAGGCGGCGGTACGCATGCTGCGCCGCAGCGCCAAGCCGGTGATCCTGGTCGCGAACAAGGCCGACAACGCCTCCATCGAGATGGAGGCGACCTCGCTGTGGTCGCTCGGCCTCGGCGAGCCGTACGCGGTGTCGGCGCTGCACGGCCGCGGCTCGGGCGAGCTGCTCGACGCCATCATGGACGCGCTGCCGGAGGCCCCGAAGATCGTCGAGCACCGCCCGCGCGGCCCGCGCCGGGTGGCCCTCGTCGGCCGGCCGAACGTCGGCAAGTCCAGCCTGCTGAACCGCTTCTCGGGCGAGGAGCGGGCGGTCGTGGACTCGGTGGCGGGCACCACGGTGGACCCGGTGGACAGCCTCGTCGAGATCGGCGGGGAGACCTGGCAGCTGGTGGACACGGCGGGCCTGCGCAAGCGGGTGGGCAAGGCCAGCGGCACCGAGTACTACGCCAGCCTGCGGACCGCGTCGGCGATCGAGGCCGCCGAGGTCGCGGTGGTGCTGCTCGACTCCAGCGAGGTCATCAGCGAGCAGGACCAGCGGATCCTGTCCATGGTCACCGAAACCGGCCGGGCGCTGGTGATCGCCTTCAACAAGTGGGACCTGGTCGACGCCGACCGCCGGTACTACCTGGACAAGGAGATCGAGCGCGAGCTGCGCCGGATCCCGTGGGCGATCCGGCTCAACCTGTCGGCGCGGACCGGCCGGGCGGTCGACAAGCTCGCGCCGGCGCTGCGCAAGGCGCTGGCGAGCTGGGAGACCCGGGTGCCGACGGCGCAGCTCAACTCGTGGCTGACCGCCCTGGTGCAGGCCACCCCGCACCCGGTGCGCGGCGGCCGGGCGCCGAAGATCCTCTTCGCCACCCAGGCCGGCGTGGCCCCGCCGCGCTTCGTGCTGTTCACCACCGGTCCGCTGGACGCGGGCTACCAGCGCTTCGTCGAGCGCAAGCTGCGCGAGGAGTTCGGCTTCGAGGGCAGCCCGATCGAGATCTCGGTACGCCCCCGCAAGAAGCTCGGCCCGGGTGGCCGCGGTAAGGCGCACGGCTGACCCCTGGCCGGACCTGATGCCGGATGGGAGCACCGCTCCCATCCGGCATTTTCCGCCCCCATCCCCTTACCTATCCTCCTAGGACGCTCTACGGGTGGCGAGGTGGGCGACGCGGCTCGGGGGCGGGAGGGGCCAGTGCGGACGACGGGATGATCGTGCGCTAAGCTGTACCGGCTGTCGCGGGGAGAACCGCGGGGGCATCGGGACGTGGCGCAGCTTGGTAGCGCACTTGACTGGGGGTCAAGGGGTCGTCGGTTCGAATCCGGCCGTCCCGACACAGTTCAGAGGGCATATCTCATCGATGGATATGCCCTCTTGTCGTTTCCGGGTGACTAACTGAGTGACTACCCCTCAGCGCCGAAGATCCGATCCATGGCGACCGCGCCGCTCAGGAGCACCGGCTGGAGTTGGTACCGAAGCTGCGCCGCAGTTCGCGGGGGCCCAGTCGCGCGGGTCAAGGCCCCGCTTTGGCGACGACCGGGCGGAAGGCCCGAAGCACCTTTGCCGGCATCAGATTCACCGCCGACCAGCGCCGCGACACCTGCGACCTCAGCCACCCCGGCACACTATCGGCGGCGACCGCGATGCTGCGGCTCAAAGACACCGCCTTGGACTACCTCGTGCCCGGTGACGTCACGGTCCCTCATCGACACCGCCGACGGCATCCAGGTCATCACCGATGACCGCGTGGACAAGACCGCCCGCGCCGAACGTTAAGAGGCCGACCGTCACCCGTTCGGCTCAGCCGAGGAGCAGGCCGTTCTGCTAAGGATGAAGCACGCCGAGTTGGCCGCTCGCAACCAGCCGGGCGGCTACTGGGGGGCAGCGGCGGACCCGTTCGCCGCCCAGCACACCATCACCGGAGAAGTCCCACTCGACAGCGTCCGGCGAGTGGCCGTTCTGACCGACGGAGCCGCCCGGTGGCCCTGTTCGGACTGCTGGACTGGCCCGACGTGCTCGACGTCCTTGAGCAGAGCGGCCCGACCGAGCTGATCCGCCGGGTACGCGCCATCGAGGCCGCCGACCCGTCATGCATGAAGTAGGCACGCAACAAGCGCAGCGACGACGCCACCGCCGTCTACGCGGCCTGAGCAGCCGATTTGCCATCCGAGCCGGCCGCCCTGCCGGCGATGTCGGGTCTCAGGACCTCGGTGACAGATCAGTCGCGGGACGTGGGTGACACGTTCGGCTAGCGATTGCCCTGTCGATCTTGCCATGGACAATGGCCGGTCGTGGGGCGACGGGGGTGAACGGTGACCCGGCAAACTGTCTGCCGTGGGGACGACAGCGCCGGTCACGGCTCATGACATGACAGTCGCCTTGGACTACGGGCAGTTCACTCTCTCTGGTACGACGGAAGGCGACTCGGACCTGGGAATGCTCGGGCGGGAGGCGCAGGCCGGCCCGCACATCGCGAGCGATGATCACACAGTGCTCGTCTGCGTGCCGCATCAGAACAACTTCGAGATGCCACTCCGGGTCGAGGTATGGGCCGAACCGCCGCCCCGGGACTTCGGGCAGTGGGAAGAGATCTTCGAGTGCGCGCTGGAGGTCGACGGCGGAGAGTTGTCGTACGGCTCGCCGACGATGGGCGAACGGCGGTGCGAGGTGCCTGACGGGCGGTACGGGGTTCGCATCTGTGGTCGGGGCTTCGTCAACCGGGGCTGGCCCGGGTCCACGAGACCCGGTGATGTGTGGCGGGTCCAGCTCTGGCCGTCGAGGAGAAACCTGCCGGACCGGAGGATCCGGGCTTGGCATCCGCCGGGAGCCACCGACTAGGCACTCTCGGATCGCACGCCGGAGCGTACGTACGGGTCTCCGATACCGGCGAGCGCATCGAGGTAGGTGACATCGCGTAGCAGCGGTCGGCTCCCTATGCTGGACCGATCGCGGCATAACCCGGTGTCCACATCTCGGGGGAGCCTCAGTCAGGGCTTTGATTTTGTCTATGGAGCTTTGAGGCGCCCCCGAGAACCTCCCACTCGCCGGAGTCGACAACGAGCTTTGCCATCCATGTTCATCGTTGTGCACTCCGGATGGGGGACGCCCTTTGCGGTCGGCGCCGAGTCGCTCAAGGATGCCGGAGACGTGAGGGCGGCGACGGTCTTGCGGAAGGTGTGGGTGACCCAGTCGAGGTCGGTGTCGGCGCGGGCCTGGCGCCACTGACGGCGGACGTTGTTGGGCGACAGCCAGGTGCCGCGTCTGGAGGCGAAGACCGCGTCATGGGGGCTTTCGGGGCGACGGCTTGCGGGCCAGGAGCATGCCGCCGGGGAAGCTGCAGTAGAAGCCCGCGGCGGCTACGACGCCCGCGGGCCGCATCCCGCGCCTGGGTCGGTCGGCGTCACCCCGGCTCCAGCCCGTTCGGTCGGCCCCACCCGGCCGGCCCGCATAGAATCCGGCCGACCGGCACGAAACAGGCCATTCCGAGCCAGGCGTGCTGTCAGACTGGCGCGGTGACGGTGGAAGGACCGACGGCCGGAGGTGACAGGGGGAAGACCACAGGACGCATGCCGGTACGCGCGCACCTGCGCGACGCCGTCGTCAGCCTGTTCGGCAGGCGGCGGGTACGCGAAGGCACCCGCACGGCCACCGAGGAGCTCTTTTTCGACCTGGTCTTCGTGTTCGCCTTCGTCCAGCTCGTCGCGCTGATCCGGAGCGACTACACCCCTCAGGGCGTGCTTCGCGGAATGCTCGTGCTGGCCCTGCTGTGGTGGTCCTGGGGCGCCTTCGCGTGGCTGAGCAACAACCTGCAGGCCAGCTTCGGGGTGATGCGGTTCGGGTTGTTCGTGGTCACCGGGATCACTTTCGTGATGGCGCTGTCGACCCTCGTCGCGTTCACCGACCGGCCCGGCGGGTTGTACGGCCCGCTCGTCTTCCCCATCTGCTATTTCCTCGTGCGGTCGCTGCACCTGGCGCTGTACGCGTACGCCGTCTCGGCCCAGCACATGGCCCGGCACATCCTGGTGCCCGCAGTGCCGATGGTCGCCAGCACCGCCCTGCTCGTCTGCGCCGCGCTCGTGCCGCACCGACTCCTCACCGACCAGCGACAGGTCGCCATCGCCGTGACCCTTCTCTGGCTACTGGCCGTGCTCGTGGACTACGTGGGTAGCTTCACGTTGCCCGTCTGGGAGATCGGCATCTTCTCCGCCCGGCACTGGTGCGAGCGGTACGGGTTGATCCTGATCGTGGCCGTGGGCGAGAACATCATCTCGATCGGAACGTCCAGCTCCAACGTGTCGCTCAGTTGGCCGCTCCTGTTCGCCGTCATGCTGGCCATGACCGTCACCGGGGCGCTGCTCTGGACCTACTTCGACGTGGTGGCGCTCATCGGCGAGCAGATCCTCGAGCGGGCCGACCCGAAGACCCGATTCGCGCTCGCCCGGGACGCCTACAGCTACCTGCACCTCCCCATGGTCGCCGGCATCCTCCTGCCGGCCCTCGGGATACGCGAGCTCGTCAAGAACGTCGGCTACATCGAAGGACATCATCCCGACGAACGGCTCTCCGCCATCGGTCTCTTCGGCCTCTACGGGGGGATAGCCCTCTTCCTCCTGGCCAACGTCGCCTACCAACTGCGGATGGCCCACACGATCAGGACAATCATCTGGACCCGGGTGGCCGCCGTTCTGGTGCTGGCCGCGCTCGTCCCTGTCGCACGGCGGATATCGGGCATCGGCGCGCTGGGCCTGCTGGCGGCTGTCTCCTTCATTCTGATCGTCGTGGAGGTCATCGTGGCCGACGGGCAGCGCCGTCGCCTGCGCGAGTCGGGCCTGGCCGCCCGGATGCAGGTTTGAGGCACCGGCATTCCGGCCCGCCACGGTCGTGCAGGGCGTACTCGACCGCCACGCCGCCGGGATCACCATCGACACGCACTGCCTCGCCTGCGGTGTCGAACGTTGCCGGCCAGGCCACGCCTGCCCCGGTCTGCGGTGTCCACCCGGACGGTCCCGCCGCATTGCCTGCCGTAGGCCATCCAGACTCATGGCCGGGGAGATGCCCGGCGTCCGGACATGGCGATGAGCGGACGTGACGTGGCCACGCTAACCAGTTGACGGGCACCGGCAGGATACTCGGTGTGCGTACGTTCAGTGACCTGGTCGATGAGGCCGCCGCAGTGGACGTGTCCGGCTGGGACTTCGACTGGCTTGAAGGCCGGGCAACGGAAGAGCGGCCGCCGTGGGGGTACTCGCGGTTGATCGCATCGCGCCTGCCCCACGTCACCTCGGCCCTGGACATCGACACCGGTGGCGGCGAGATCATCGCCGAGGTGCCGCACCTACCGCCGAAAATGGTCGTCACCGAAGGCTGGCGCCCGAACGTCGAACGCGCCCGTCACGCGTTGTCGCCCCGCGGTGTCGAGGTCGTGCCCGTCGAGCAGGGCCGGCCCCTGCCCTTCCCCGACGCCAGCTTCGATCTGGTGACGAGCCGCCATCCAGTGGACCCCGACTGGAGCGAGATCGCCCGCGTGCTCACCGATGACGGCACGTACCTCGCCCAGCACGTCGGGCCGGCATCCGCGTTCGAGCTCATCGAGTTCTTCCTCGGCCCGCTACCGCGGGAGCGGCTTGGCCGTCACCCCGATCGTGAGGCCGCGGCAGCGCGGGCGGCCGCGCTTGAGATCGTGGACCTGCGCACCGTTCGCTGCCGGATGGAGTTCTTCGACATCGGCGCGGTCGTCTACACCCTGCGCAAATGCGTCTGGTGGGTGCCCGACTTCACAGTGGAGCGGTACCGGGACACCCTCGATCGACTGGACGCCCACATTCGAAACCACGGCGTTTTCGTGGCCCACTCGACTCGGACCCTCGTCGAGGCCAGGCGTGCACCCCGCTGAAACGCCCACGGAACGGCTTCCCTGAGACATCCGCTCGTGCCGCCGTCCGGTCGTTCAGTGGGGGAATCCCTCCCCCACCTCACTCTTGGTGCCGCTTCAGCGCCCCTATCCACGGTCACCCTTCTTGGGCCAGGTGGCCAACGCCGCTAGGACGGCGCACGGAACCAGGCAACCCAGCAGACCGCAGAGCGACATGGCGACTGCCCAGAACAACCCCTCCACCACAAGGCTGGATGGTAGGCGTTTGCTCGGAGCGGCCCAGAGTCGGTGAGTGACAAGCTGGGTGACGATCGCGGCGGGCACTCATGGACGGGCCGGGACGCCCGCCAGCACGAGGGGCAGGGGGTCCCAACCAGGGCCGCCGCGCTGTAGGCGGAGCAGGAGGCGCGCCGTCTGCGGCGGAGTGGACCTCCGCCGGGTTTTGGGCGAGGTATTGGCGACCGAGGGTCAGGTCCATACACTCACCGCGTGATCCCGCCCGGATACCCCGCAGAGGCCCGACCATCGATGGCTCGTCCGCTCTGGTCGCTTGCTGGCCCAACGCTTAGTGCGCTGCTCGCGGCCGGACTCCTCACCGCGCCCATCGGACCGCTGGTCAGCGCGATCACGCGCGACCTCGACCTGTCCACCGCTAGCATGACAGCGACCGTGGTCGCACAGTACGTGGTGGCCCTGGTGGCCCTGGTCGCGCTTGGCTACCTGCTCGGCCGGCGGTGGCCCACGGCAATCGCGTTGCCTGCGCTGGCGCTCCTGATCATCGGCAGCGTCGTGAGCGCGTTCACGCCGGGTGCGGCAGTGTTGGCGGTCGGGCGGGTGATCGTCGGGCTGGGTGCCGGAACCGTGGCCGGCGTCGCCCTCGCCCTGTCCAGTCAACTGGTCCGCTGGCGCTCCCGGGCCCGGCTGGCGCTCGGCCTCGCGCTCGGCGCCGCTCTCCTGCTCGGACCCGTCGCGAGCGGCCTGCTGGCGCAGGCGCTGAGTTGGCGGACGGTGTTCCTGGTCGACGTGCTGGTGGCCACGGTCGCGCTGGTCAGCACCATTGCAAGCGGCATCGCCATGTGGGTCCTGCGTCCATCCCGGCCTAACCAGCCGGCCACCCCTGCTGCCACAACGCCGCGCCCCGGCGCAACCTGGGTCGGTGGCCCAGGGCGCTGACAGTCCGGGACCGCCGTGGCCAGTGGTCGGACTGCCCCGGACTCCGGCGTTGTGTGATTCTCCGAGCTGGCGCTGCGTGCTGGCCTCGCCAGCGAGCAGTCCGCATAGGGCGTCGCGCAAGCGCGCCGCGGCGGGCCGTACCAGGCCGACGACAGCGGCCGATCAGATTCGTCTTGGTCGGATGCGGTGCCCAGACCGATGCTTCCCCTCGGCCAACAGGAGGTCCACGGCAGCGAGGACTGCTTGCCAGGCCTGGGCGGCCGACGGGTCGTGGCGCTTGGCGAGTCGTTCGAAGGTGGCGAGGCTGCGCTGCACGGACTCCAGGTGCGGATCGAAGACTGAGGGCCGGCTCCAGCGGAGATAGCCCGGCGTCACGTGGAGCCGGACGTAGTTGGCGTTTCGGTAGCGCGGGTTGCTCAGTGAGCGCTGGCGGAGGTAGGCCAACTTCCCGAGCGCCAGCGTGTCGGCGAGAGGAAGCTCCTCGTCATTGGCCACGTAGGGCATCTTGGCTGAGGCTCTCGCCCTCAGGCCAATGGTTTGCAGCCTGTGACGATCGCGAGGGCCAGGCCCGCCGTCGGGGTTGGGCTCTCGGCTTTGCCAAGGACTGCCTGGTCAGCGTGTCGACGCCCACTCCGCCGCGGATCCACCTGTGGCAGCCGCTGGGCCGGGGGAGCACTGGCACCTGACCGGCCTCCCCGAATGCGTCCACGGCACGCCGGTCGCCTGCCACCACAGCGGACGAGCCGGTCGGACGTCGTGCCGCAGTGGCGATGGACGCGTACCCGACAGATCGTGGCGATTGTCGTTGGCGGAGACGAAGGTTGTGGTCGCGGTCTGAGCACGGGGGAGGCGCTACACGATGGACGCGTTGTCGGGATCTCGGTCGGTGGCAGGACCTCGCCGGCCAGCCGTCGGGCCGGTGGCAGGGCGGGGCGAAGCTCCGTGGCGGGGTTTCGTCCGACTGGCCCGGCTCCGCTTCCTGCTGTACAACCTCCTGCCGGTGGGTCTTGCCGTGGCGGTGTCGGTACACCAGGGCTATCCGCTCGATCTCACGTGGTACGCCGTCGCGCAACTGTTCGCGTGGACGGTCCACGTCATGACGCACTACTGCAACGAGTATTTCGACTTGGCGGCCGACCGGGCGAACGTCTACTTCACGCCGTGGACGGGCGGCAGCCGGGCCCTCGTCGACGGGGTGGTCGCACCCGTGGTGTCGCTGCGCGCCGGAGTCGTCCTGTTCGGCGTGTCGGCGTTGATGGTGGCTGTCATGCCGTCCTGGCAGGCGCGCGTGCTCGCCGCCGCAGCCGTGGTGCTGGCCTGGTTCTACACGGCGCCACCGTTGCGGCTGAACTACCGGGGCGCGGGGGAGATGACGGTCGCCGCGATACTCAACGGCCTGTGGCCGGCCGTCGCGGTGGTGCTCCAGGCCGGCACCGTACCGATGCTGCTGTTGGCCGTGCTGGCGCCCACCGCGGTGCTGCAGGTCGCGCGGATGATGGTGATGAACCTGGGCGACCGCCGATCGGACGCGATGGTCGGCAAGCGCACGCTGCCCGTCATCATCGGTTACCGGCCGGCGGTGCGGGTGATCGTCGGGGCGCAGCTGGTCGGGTACGCGATGCTCACCGTCTTCGCGTTGCTCGGCTGGGTGCCGTGGCTGGTCTGGGCGGCGATGGCCGCCACCGCGCCGCTGTCGGCCTGGCTCGTCGGGCAGCTCCGGGGCGGCGCGATGCGTGACCTCGACCCCCGGCGCATGACACCGGTGGTGTTCTGGGCCTCGAACCACGTGTCCCTGATCGTTGCGGCGGCGATGCTGGGCGTGATCCTGGATGCGGCGCGCCGCTCCGCGGACGGTGGTGCGCTGGCCGTGCTCGGCGCGGTTCTCGCCGGCTACGGGATGCTGTTCGCCCACCGTCTGTGGTTGGCGCGCCGACACTCCGAGCGCGGGCAGGATCCCGCCCAGCGTGCGCGGCCTGAGCCGGCTCAACGAGGTTGAGCGGACGGCTCCCGTGGTGCCCCGGTCGCGTGACCGACTTCCGTCTCCGCCACGACGTCGCCGTCGGGGACCGGTGGGGTCGGTGATCCCGTCCGACGTTGGATGAAGTAGTACAGCGGTGTGGCCGCCAGGGTGGTGATGACGGTCATCAGGGCCAGGACGGTGTACAGCGCCGGCGTCACCAGTCCCTTCTCCAGGCCGATGTTCAGCAGGACGAGTTCCATCAGTCCGCGCGCGTTCATCAGGGCGCCGACCGAGGCCGCGGAGCCCCACGGCAGACCGGCCGTGCGGGCACCGATGGTGCACGCCACGCCCTTGCTCAGGAAGGCCACCAGGACCACGATCACCAGGACCAGGAGCACACCGGGATCCGTCAACACGCTGAACTGCGTGGCCAGGCCGGAGTAGACGAAGAACGTCGGTAGCAGCAGCCGGACCGTGACCGGCTCGATGCAGGTCCGCAGGGCCTCGGTGAAGCGGCCACGGGGTATGGCGACGCCGAACAGGAAGGCCCCCACCACCGCGTAGATCCCGACCGCCTCGGTGTACGCGGCACAGAGCAGCAGGATGATCATCGTGGTGATGAGCCCGGCGGGACGCAGTCCGTTGTCGTCCATGGCCCAACGGGCGAGCCTGGCGGACAGGGTGCGCCCCACGGTCAGGACCACGAGGACGTAGACCAGACCTCCGCCGAGGGCGAGCAGCGCGACCGACGCGTCACCCTGGGCCGAGGAGACCACCACGGCCAGCAGGACCCAGGCGACGGTGTCGTCGACGGCGGCGCACGCCAGGGCCACCGTCCCGGTGGGGCTGCCGCCGAGATTGTTCTCGTGGATGATGCGCGCCAACATCGGAAAGGCGGTGATCGCCATTGCCGTGCCGACGAAGAGGGCCGCCTGCCAGGCGGACACCTTCTCGTCGAAGAAGGTTCGGTCGCTGGCCAGCATCCAGCCCAGCATCGCGCCGGTGGCGATCGGTGCGATGACGCCGGCGACGGACGACCCGAGCGCCGAACGGAGATGTCCCGTGAGCACGTCGGTGCGGAACGACATCCCGACGACGAACATGTACAGGACCAGACCGAGTTGACCGGCAACGTAGAGCACGATCAGCGAAGGGTGGGCAATGCGGCTACCGGCGTCGCCGGCGTCCAGATGCAGCGTGGTCGGGAACAGCCAGCCTTGCAGGGCGGGCAGCAGGAGACCGAGCAGCGTCGGCCCCAGCAGGAAACCCGCGACCATGTCGGCGACGACCTGTGGCTGACCGAGTCGGCGGAGGAGGAGTCCGACCGACCAGCAGGTGAACAGCACCACCGCGAGTTGGAGGAAGAAGTGCAGGGACAGGGCGAGATTCGACGGCATCATCACCTCGGCGGTCGCAGGCTTTGGGGTGCGGGCAGGAAGAACTGACGCATGCCGTACCGCAGTGGCCGACGCCGGCACCGGCGGGAGCCGCGCAGTTCGCCGATGACCACGAGGTGATCGCCGGCCGGACGGGTGGGGAGCCACATCGAGGTCCGCGGTGGCGCGCGCGCCGTCGGTCGGCCAGGACAGCCTCCAGACGGGGAGGTTCGCGGCCGTACGCGCGAGAACTGGTGCTGCCAGAATGTGGACGCGCGCGTCGCGCCGCCGTCGTGCGGCAGGTCGAGCGAGGAATTCGCGTAACCCGGCGCGGCGCCGGACGCCGTGTCGGCCATTCGCACACCGCTGAGGAGTGGCGGCGGCAGGCGCGCATTTCCACTGTCTGGCAGATCGTTGTCCGTGGCCGACCAGCGCGATCCGCCGGGACGGGAATGGCAACCCCGGGAGAGTTTACGCATCAGGTCGCGGAAGTCCTCTGGCTTCATCTGTCGTCCTTTCGGGGCGACGGTTCGCCGACGACGCGACTGCGTCAGATAATCGTGTTGGGTAAGCGGATACGTCAATGATTTATCGCTTGGTTCAGCAATCGTGGAGAGCATCTGGCCGCTGGCGACGTGGATCGTGGGCCGGAGACGGGTGGAGGCGCGGCGGGGCTGGTCGGTGTTCCGAGAGCCGTGGAGTTCCTGGTAGCTGCCACTGGTCCGGAGGCTGCGGATCGGCCTCGACGTGCCGGTGGGTTCCTCGCTCGGCCGGTCGGACCGACGGCGAACCCGGCCGGTGTGGTGCCGGCACGCGTTGCTGCGTGGTGCCGGGCGAGTTTCCCGTGGGCGTTCGGCGGAGCGGGTGACGAAGGCGCGGCAACGAGAATTGGGCCGGCAGGAAATCCCACGGCTCAGGTGGCCCGTCGGGGCCTCGGCTTCGTAGGAATTTGATCACAGCTGGGTCGGAGCCGGGAGCCCGCCGACCCTTGACCCGATTATCTTCGCTATGCCATTCTCGGTCGTCGGGAATATTCAGCGTATTCAGGGTCTGGCGCTGTCCTCCGGCTGCCGTGCGGCAACAGTTTCCCAGGCCCGCGTATTGGCGCTGACGTCAGGTCAGCGCCAGGAGCGGCATCCTGCCGCACATCCCTCGGCCCGCCCACTCTCGGCGCGGGCGGCACCTTTGGATCAGCTACCAGCTCGACCACCGTTACTTGCCGTTCCTGCTGCGCTGCTGACAGTCTTCGGCCTGTGGCAGATTTGGCGCCGCCTCGCCTAGGGCCGTCCCGTCACGTCGGTGCCGCGCGAATGGTCGGCGGCACCGGCGATCCTCCTGCCCCATCGGACACGGCCGGAGAGCATCAGCACCGCCGGCACGGCAGGTCCGCTGCCCCGACTTCCGGGTGACCCAGATCCTGGACGGTGACCCGTCGCTGCCCCGCGACGCTTCGCCGATCGCTGCGGTGCGCGAGCGAGCCGCGATTCGCCGAGCGGAGGTGTCACCGGGGCTGCTGCTGGTTGGTCTCAAGGGATGCAGAGGCTGAGCAGGAGGAGACGATGTGTCGGAAACCCAGGAGCAGATCCGGGAGTTGTACGCCGCCCGGCTGGCGCGCTCCGGCCAGCTCGAAGGTGGACAGCGGGGGCCGCGGGCATGTCGCCCGACCACGTCGCCCTCGTCACCGCACTCCAGCGGCTGCCGCGCCCGGCCCGTGAGGCCGTCGTGCTGAACCACATCGCGGACATGACGATGGCCGACGTGGCGGAGGCCTTGGGCTGCTCCGTGGAGGCGGTCAAGACCCGCCTCGTCCGGGCCCGTCGTGCCCTCGCCGTCGAACTCGACGACACCGCTGACATCACCACTGTTCGACCAGGGGTCGTGAACAAGAGAGGTTCTCTCCATGCCTGACCTGGACTTTGCCGGGCTCGATCGGGCCGTCCAGGCGGCCTTCAGACCGGACTTCACCGAGGTGCGGCGCCGGGCGGCACGCCGTCGACGGCACACCCGCGTGGCCGCGGCCTCGCTGACCACGCTCGCGCTGTTCGCTGTCGCCGGGGTCGCCTCCGCCAGGAGGCACCGCGCGGACCCCCAGGTGTCCGTTCCCGGCCTCGGCGGGACCCCGACGCCCGGCTTCATCCCGACGCCAGCGCCTTCCACCAGCCCCGTCCCCGGTGAGGCCCGCACCCCTCGTCCGGGCCCGGTGGTCGCGGGAGACCTCGACCACTTCTACTTCCGCTGGAAGAACTGCCGGGAGGACGACTGTGTGCTGGTGGTGTCCGGCACCGCCGACCGTGGGGCGACCTGGCGCAGCCGCGAGCTTCCGCTGCCACACAACGCGCTGGTCGCCCTCGCCACGGCCGGGCAGCGCACGCTGATCGCGTCGTACCAGGTCGACGTCGGAGCCGGCAGGCCGGTCTCGTCGCCGACGACAGGCCGCTGATGTTCAGCAGCGGCGACGGGGGACGGCGCCTGTCCCCGATGGAGCCCGTGCCCGGCGCGGCGGCCGTACCGGTACCAGGCGGATACGCGCAGGGCGGCTGGCCGCACACCGCGGGCACGTGGTGGTCCGCCGACGGGAATACCTGGTCCTTCCTGGGCGCGTCCGACCTGCCCTGACGCGGGGCTCCCGCCGGGCCGGCACCGCCCGGCGGGAGCGAGGCGGGACCGGGCAGCGGTGGTGCGGTGGTGATTCGATACGCCGGACGCCGGACGCCGGGCCAGAGGCCAGAGGCCAGACGCCGGACGCCGCGGCGGCGGGCGCGGCGTGGGCGGCCGCTGCGGGCTCAGGTGGTGTCGGGTGGGGGAGCGGCAGCCTCGACGGCCGGCGCGGACGCCGCCTCCGCGAGCGCGGCCCGGAGGGTGTCGCGCAGCGGTCCGTCGGGGTGCTCGATCCAGTGCTGGACGGCGACGCGCAGGGTGGCCAGGAAGGTCGCCGCCAGGATGCGGGCCCGCAGTTCCGGGTCGGGCCCGGTCAGCCGGTGGAGGACTTCGTCGGCGAGTTCGCGCTCGATGGTGGTGTACGCCGCGATTTGCTGGGCGACGAGTCCCGGGTGCCCGCGCAGTTGGCGGCGGCGGACCAGCCACGAGGGGGGCGTGTTGCCGTACGCCTCCTCGGCGAGGTGCTCGGCGGCCCGGCTCAGCGCGCGCCACGGCGGCGCGTCGGGCGGTTGCTGGCGGACCAGCTCCAGCAGTCGGCGCAGCCGTACGGCGTCGCCGTGGAAGATCGCCTCCTCCTTGCTGGAGAAGTAGTTGGAGAACGTCCGGCGGGACACGTTCGCGGCGTCGGCGATCGCCTCGACGGTGACGCGGTCGAGCCCGTGCTCGGAGGCCAGGCGCAGGGCCGCCTCGTGCAGGGCGAGGCGGGTCGCCGCCTTCTTGCGCTCCCGTAGCCCGGTGGCCTCGTCCATGCCGACAGCCTAGTGCCGACGTGACTCGTTTCTCATTGCGCAAACTTGCTCACTGGGCAAGATCGGCAGATGCTTGTATGCGGCAACCATCTGCGATGTGGGGGGACCGGTGGACGGCACCGCTCGTCAACTCGGCACCAGGCTGCACGAACTGGTCCGGACCGTACGGCTGATCCGGCGGCGCCGGGCCGACGTGCGGTCGCTCGTGCCGCTCGGCCTGGCCGGCATGCTCATGCAGATCGACCAGCTTCCCGCCGGCTGCCACGCGCGGGAACTCGCCGCCCGCACCGGGCTGGACCCGTCGACCGTGAGCCGCGCCATCGCCTCGCTCGTCGGGCTCGGCCTGGTCGAGCGGGGCGCCGACCCGACCGACATGCGGGCCAGGGTCCTGGCCGTCACCCCTGCCGGCCGGGCCGCCCTGGCCGAGATCTTCGACTGGTACGGCGGGGTGCTCGACCGGGCGCTCGCCGACTGGACGCCCGACGAGATCGCGGCGCTGAGCGGGGCGCTCGGCCGGTTCACCCGCGACATGGAGACCGCCCTCGGACACCACGACAACCTGGAGGTCGCGCGATGAGCGCACCCACCACGACGACCGGCGACACGCCGATGACGCATCGGCAGACGCTGGAGGCGCTCAGCGGCCTGCTGCTGGTGCTCTTCGTCGCCATGCTCAGCGGCACCGTCGTCTCGACGGCGCTGCCGAAGATCATCGGCGCGCTGAACGGGTCGCAGACCCAGTACACGTGGGTGGTCACCGCCACCCTGCTCACCGCGACCGCGACCACCCCGATCTGGGGCAAGCTCGCCGACCTGTTCAACAAGAAACTCCTGGTGCAGGTCGCGATCGTCGTCTTCCTGGTCGGCTCGGTGGTCGCCGGCCTCGCCCAGACCGCCGGCCAGCTCATCGCCGCGCGTGCGTTCCAGGGCATCGGCGTCGGCGGCCTCCAGGCACTCGTCCAGGTCGCCATCGCGGCGATGATCCCGCCGCGGGAGCGCGGCCGGTACAACGGCTACCTCGGCGGCGTCATGGCCGTGGCGACGGTCGGCGGCCCGCTGTTGGGCGGGCTCATCGTCGACACGTCCTGGCTCGGCTGGCGCTGGTGCTTCTTCGTCGGGGTCCCCGTCGCCGTCATCGCGTTGATCCTCCTCCAGGTCACCCTGCGCCTGCCCACGGTCCGCCGCGACAACGTGAAGATCGACTACCTGGGCGCCACCCTGATCGCCGCCGGGGTCAGCGTGCTGCTCATCTGGATCTCCTTCGTCGACGACTCGTTCGCCTGGGTCTCCTGGCAGAGCGCGGCGATGGTGGGCGGCTCGGTCCTGCTGCTCGCCCTGGCCGTCTGGGTGGAGGCGCGGGCTGACGAGCCGGTGGTCCCGCTCGACCTGGTCCGCCAGCGCACCACCGCCCTGGCCATCCTCGGCAGCCTGGCGGTCGGCATGGCCATGTTCGGCGGCGCCGTCTTCCTCGGCCAGTACTTCCAGATCGGCCGCGGCTACAGCCCGACGGAGGCCGGGCTGCTCACCATCCCGATGATGGCCGGCGTCCTCGGCTCGTCGATCGTCGCCGGTCGCCTGATCACCAGGACCGGGAAGATCAAGCCTTACATCCTCGTCGGGGCGGTCGTGCTCGTCGCCGGGTTCGCCCTGCTCGGCACCATCGACCACGAGACGTCGCTGGTGCTGGTCGGCGCGGCCATGTTCATCGTGGGCGTCGGGGTCGGCATGACCATGCAGAACCTCGTCCTCGCCGTGCAGAACACCGTCTCCCTCAAGGACATCGGCGTGGCCAGCTCCACTGTGGCGTTCTTCCGCTCCCTCGGCGGCACCATCGGGGTGTCGGTGCTCGGCGCGGTCCTCGCCCGCCGGGTCACCGAGCAGATCACCACGGACCTCGCCGCCGCGGGCATCCCCACCTCCGGCGGGGGGACCGGCAGCCTCAACATCGACGCCATGCCGGCCGTGGTCCAGCAGATCGTCCGGGCCGCGTACGGCGACGCCACCGGACACATCTTCCTGATCTCCGCGGCCATCGCCGTCGTCGGCGTGCTCGCGGCGGCCCTGCTCAAGCCGGTCACCCTGCGCACCAGCCTGGACCTGCCGGACGCCGCCACCTCGGCGGCCGTCGCCGCCGACGCCGTCGACGGTGCTCCCGCCTTCGACCAGGTGGACGTGGACGCCGTGGCGAAGGAGACGTCGGCCCGCCGCTGAGGTACGGCCCACGCCCGCCGGGGCCGCCGCCGTCGGAAGACGGCAGCGGCCCCGTTCGTCGGCGGGGAAGCGTGGAGCCGGCGTATGGTCCGCGCACCTGTACGACGGCGGCATGGTCGAGGGGGCCGCACCGTCTCCCGCCACGGGTGCAAGGCGACGCGGGAAACACGTCGGGGAGGGACGGTGACCGTCCCTCCCCGATGTCGAACGAGCCGCCTCAGGACAGGAACTTGTCCAGGGCCGCCTCGATGGTGCCGGAGTCCGGCGACGCGTACGACTTCATGGTGTTCTTGTTGTACGAGATGAAGCTCGGGCACCGGTTCGCCGGGGCGCTCACGGTGCCGCCGTCGCCGATCTTCTCGCCGGTCTTCGCCGCGTAGAAGGTCAGCTCGTAGCGCGACGAGATGTAGTCGATGGTGACCTGCTTGTCCGAGCTGTCCTTGTACTGGCACTTGCGGGGCGTGCCCTCGCTGCCCTCCACGAACTTCAGGCAGCCGACGACGGAGACCGACTCGAAGTCGGCGCTCTTGGCGTAGTACGGCTTGTTCGAGGCGACCGACTTCGACGACCAGAACGTCAGCCGGTCGGGGTTGTTCGAGAAGACGTACGCCTTGGCGCCGGACGCGCCGGAGTAGGGCGCCGCGTTGAGGATCTGGCTGCCCTCGCAGACGTCGCCCAGGTCGCTGGAGTAGCGGGCGGTCACCGCGTTGTTGCTGTTGCCGGGATCCTGCGACTCGGACTGCCCCGGGGTGGGGGTGGCGTCGGTGCCGGGCTCGCTGGACCCGCTCGGGGTGGCGGACGCGACCGGGGTGGGATCGTCGTCGTCGTTGACGAGGACGAACCCGACGCCGGCGCCGCAGAGCACGAGCAGGACCACCACGGCGGCGGCGGACAGGCCGATGATCAGGCCCTTGTTCGACTTCTGCGGCGGCGGGACCGGGGCCCCGAACTGCGGTGGCTGCCCTGGCTGGCCGTATCCGGGGTACCCGCCCTGCGGGGCCGGTGGCCCGCTCCACGGGGTGACGTTCGGATCCGGCTGCCCTCCGTACGGAGGGTGACTGTCGGTCATCTGAAGCCCTTATCGCTGTCGATGTGTGCCCACGCACGGGGATCATGCAACAGGGTAGTGAGCGCTCCAAATCGCGACAGTTGCCGGCGATCCGGTCGAGGTCCGGGTCATAGCCGCCAAGAAACCGGCCATCACCCTCTGTGTAGGAGATGGCTGCCCTGAGTCGACGGGGGTCGGCGGCGGCCGGGCGGCGTCGGGGAGGCGGATCCGGGCCGTGCAGCGGGATTCCGCTCCTCGCGTCACTCAAGTGCGGACGCCGCGCCGGGCGCGCCTGCCCCGTGACGAGGATCACTCATCCCGGCGGCCCGCAATGTGGGTGGTGCCGTGCGGCCGGGCGCTTCGGTCGGTCCGCAGTGTCGCCCGCTGTCGGGCGCGGGGGTGTCGCCGCCGCCGTCGCCGTGATGGTCGCCCGGTCTGCGGCCCAGGGGGCCGGAGATGCCGACGTATCTCAATTGGTTCCCTGTTCGCGCAAGCCTTTCACGTGCGCTTCTTCAACATCGTCCTCACATCGTGAACACCAAAGAAATATACGTAGATGAATATGATGGCTAAGGTTTCCTCATCGTCCACCGCCTGCCGGGTGCGCCACGAGCCACCCGAAGGCGACGACAGTAGGAGGACCGGGAGATGACACTCCCTCGCACTCGACGGCGTACCCTCGCCGGCGCCGTCGGCGTCTTCGCCAGCGCCGCCATGGTCACCACCATGATCGGCGCCCCGGCGACAGCCGCCCCCGGAACCGGCGAGATCCGCAGCGCCGGCGGCGCGACGGCCGTGGCCGACAGCTACATCGTGGTGCTCAAGGACAGCAGCGTCGGCGGTCGCGCCGGCACCCGGCAGGCCGAGGTGCGCAGCAGCGCCGGCTCGCTGGCCGCGCGCTTCGGCGGGACGGTCGGACACGTCTACGGCGACGCGCTCAACGGCTTCGAGGTGCGGCTGTCGGAGCGGGCCGCGAAGCGCCTCGCCGCGCATCCCGCCGTCGACTACGTCGAGCAGAACCACACCGTGACGGCGACCGCCACCCAGTCCAACCCGCCGTGGGGCCTGGACCGCATCGACCAGCGGGCCCTGCCGCTGAGCCGCACGTACACCTACAACAGCAGCGGCACCGGCGTCACCGCGTACATCATCGACACCGGCATCCGGACCACCCACGTCGACTTCGCCGGCCAGGCCGTCGACGGCTACGACGCGATCGACAACGCGCTGCCGGCCGCCGACTGCAACGGCCACGGCACGCACGTCGCGGGCACCGTCGGCGGCAACACCTACGGCGTCGCCAAGAACGTCCGGCTGGTGGCCGTGCGGGTGCTGAACTGCCAGGGCAGCGGCACCTGGGCGCAGGTCATCGCCGGCATCAACTGGGTGACGTCGAACCACCAGGCGGGCCAGGCCGCGGTGGCGAACATGAGCCTCGGCGGCTCCTACAACAGCTCCCTGAACACCGCCGTGGCGAACTCCATCGCCGACGGCATCACCTACGCCGTGGCCTCCGGCAACTCGAACGCCAACGCCTGCAACTACTCGCCGGCCTCGGTCCCGACGGCGCTCACCGTCAACGCCTCGCAGAGCAACGACGCGCGGGCCTCGTTCTCCAACTGGGGCACCTGCACCGACATGTTCGCTCCCGGCGTGGGCGTCCTATCGGCCTGGTCCACCAGCGACACCGCCACCTCGTCCATCAGCGGCACCTCGATGGCCTCGCCGCACGTCGCCGGCGCGGCCGCCCGGGTGCTCAGCGTCAACCCGGGCTGGACGCCCGCCCAGGTCCACTCGTACCTGGTCAGCCAGGCCACGACCAACGTGATCACCAACCCGGGCAGCGGCTCGCCGAACCGCCTGCTCTACCTCGCCCCGACCTTCTGACCCTCCGATGCCGGTGGCCGTAGCGGCTCCGGCGGGAACGGTCGCACCGGCCCCGAGGCGTCCCGCCCCGGGGCCGGCCCGCGCCCGGGCCGCTCTCGCCGCCTGCCGGGCGTGCGCGGAGGTCCGGGCGCTGGTCGGTGCGGGGCCGCTGTCCCGCGGCCGTCCGCGCGCCGGCAGACTTGCCGGATGTCCTCGACGATGCTGGTGGTCGGCCCGGAGCTGGCCGCCGCCCTGGTTGCCCTGGCCGTGGTGGCCGCCGTCGTGGTCCGGGCCGGTGGGCTCGGGCACGGCCGGCAGGTGCTGGTCGCCGCGGCCCGCGCCGCGCTCCAGTTGGCGGCCGTGTCGCTGCTGATCACCGCGATCGTGGTGTCGCTGTGGGCGACGGCGGCCTTCGTCGTCCTGATGTGCGCGGTGGCGGCGGCCACCTCCGGCCGGCGGATCACCGGCAGGTGGAACTGGTGGGCGGGCGTGCCGATCGCGGCGGGGAGCATGACCGTGGTGGCGGGGCTGCTGTCGGCGGGGCTCGTGCCGATGCGGGGGATCGCCGTCATCCCGGTGGCCGGAATCCTCATCGGCGGGGCGATGACCGCGACGTCGCTGGCGGGCCGGCGGGTGCTGGACGAACTGACCGGCCGTGGGGGAGAGGTGGAGGCCGCTCTGGCTTTGGGGCTGCCGGCGCGGGACGCCGTCCTGCTCGTGTGCCGTCCGGTGGCCGGGCAGGCGCTGGTGCCGGCGCTGGACCAGACCCGCACGGTGGGCCTGGTGACGCTGCCGGGCGCGTTCGTCGGGGTGCTGCTGGGCGGCGCCAGTCCGCTCACGGCCGGGATCACGCAGTTGGTCGTGCTGGTCGGGCTCCTCGCGGTGGAGGCGGTCGCGGTCGTCATCACCGTCGAACTCGTTGCCCGCGGCCGGTTGCGCCCGGCCCGGGCGGAGCTGCTCCCGTTCGACCTGCGGACGGACGTGAGCAGCCGGCGGGTCCGGACCTGGCGTCGAGGGCGGTCCGGACCCGCCGGCCGTCAGACCGGTACGGGGTGATCCGACTCGAACCGGGCCCGGGTCAGGAACGCCAGCTGGGCCCGCTTGTCGGGCATGTCGACCTCGTCGCCGAAGGTGAAGCCCTCCCGCTCCAGCCGGTCCAGCGCACGCTGGTTGCGCACGTCGGGTTCGACAACGATCCGCTGCCGGGTGGGGTCGCTGAACAGGTAGCGGGCGAGGGCGGGGCCGATGGCGGTGGTGAGGCCGCGCGGCGGCCGGTTGCCGGGCGCTAGCAGCAGGTGCATCCCGACGTCGCCGGGCCGGACGGCGTAGCGCTCGCCGACCGGGTCCGCCTCCGGCTGGTAGGTCTGGAACAGGCCGATCGGCGTGTCGTCGAGCATGATCAGGTACGCGTGGTGGGTGGCGAGCCCGTCGACGAACTCGTAGATCTCCCGCACGTCGTCCACCGAGTACGAAGCCATGCCCCAGAACGACGCCCGCGGCTCGGTCACCCAGCCGTGCACCAGTTCCGCGTGGCGCTTCGGGTCCAGCACGACGAGCGACAGCTCGCCGAATCCGGGGATCTTCTCCTGATAGGTCACAGTGTCTCTGCTCCTGGTTCCGGGGCGAGTTCTCGCCAGTCGGTGACCACCGGGACCAGCTCGCCGCCGGCCCACAGTGGGAGTTGGTCGTCGAAGTGCGGGTCACCGGGCCGTCCGGAGGCGCCGAACGGTACGACCCAGCGGCTCTCCGCGCGGTCGGTCAGGTCCCACACGTAGCGGGCCACCGGGCCGCGCCAGCACGCGTCGGACACGCCCGGGACGCTGGAGGTGGCCAGCACGCAGTCGCTGTCGCCGGCCAGCGCGACCCCTTCCCGCATCGCGCGTACGGCCGCGTCGACCGCCGGCTCTACGCCGAGGTGGACCGGGTGCAGCACGTGCCGCCGGCCCCACGGCCCGGGCGGGTCGCCCGCCGCGACGTCCGCCAGCGCCCCGGCCGCCACCGGGCCGACGTCCCCGCCGAGGCGGTGCAGCCCGGCGACCACCCCGTCGAGGGCGTGGCCGATGCGCGCCAGCGGGTCGGTCCACGGCGTGAACAGCGGGTCGAACGCGCTCGGGGCGCGCAGCGGGCGCAGGGCCGGGTGGTCGTGCAGCCGGCGGACCAGGGCCGCGCGCCAGGCGGCGAAGGCGCCGGCGTCCGTGCTGTCGGCCCCCATCCGCCCGTCCCAGGCGAGCAGCCGGTCCCGCAGGCGCCGCGCCGGCTCCCCGAGGCCGTCGGGGTCCAGCCGGTCGAGCAAGCCGCGCAGGGCCGAGGCCTCCAGCCGGGTGTCCATGTGTACGGCCGTCGGGCCGGCGCCGTCGGCCAGCAGGGCGCGGATGCGGCGGGCACGGTGCGGCGGGGCGAAGTCGGCGCCGAGGTCGGCGGTGTCGGGGCGTCGGTCGTTGGCGCAGACCGCCACCCCGTCGACGGCGGTGCGGCGCGGTGGCGCGTAGCCGCCGTGCCACCGGTACCGCGGATCCCAGCCGGGCACCGGCTCCCGCCGGCACCGGTCGTCGCGGATCGGGACGAGCCCGGCGACCAGGTGGACCACGGCCCCGTGCCGGTCCGCGACGAGGACGCTGTTGACCGGCTCGACCCAGTCCCGCAGCGCGTCGGCCACGTCGGCCGCGCTTCTCGCCCGCAGCAGCGGCAGCAGCGCGTCGAAGCCGAGGCGCCCCTCGACCCGGCTCGGGGCGCGCAGGCTGATCGCCTCGCCGGTGTCCCGGTCGTGGTCGACGACCGGCCCGCGGGGCGTCTCGATCACCTCGACGGACTCCGGCTCGCCGCCGCGTACCTCGATCCGCTCGACATGGCGGTGCGCCGGCGCCCAGCCGTCGGCCTCGCGGACCAGCACCCGGTCGCCGTCGCGGCGCACCTGTTCCCGGTAGAGGTCCTGGTAGTCGGCCATCGCGTTGGTGACCGCCCAGGCCACCTCGCCCGCGTGTCCGAAGTGGGGCAGGCCCGGGACGCCGGGGAACGCGAAGCCGAGCACGTCGAACTCGGGGCAGGCGAGGCGCACCTGCTGGTAGATGCCGGGCAGTTCGAGGATGCGGTGGGGATCGCCGGCGACGACCGGCGCCCGGCCGGTGACCGGGTCGCCGGGCACCGCCCAGGCGTTGCTGCCCGACCCGCCGGGGCCCTCGACGGCGAACAGGCCGGTCGCCGCCGGGCCGAGCGCGCCGGCGACGTGGGCGTGCCACAGCTTGTTGGGGAAGGTGGAGAAGAGCACGTGCTGGACGAGGAAGACGCCGAGCGGCGACCACGGCCGCCACGGGCCCGGGGCGCAGCCGACCGCCGCGAACTCGGGCGCCGCCCCGGCGCCCTCGGCGAGTCCCTCGTTGACCCCGTCCACATAGGCGGTGACCCACTGCCGGGTGGCGGGGGCGAGCCGGTCGAAGCAGCGCCGCGCGGTGTCGTCGAGGCGGGCGCGGCGGGCGAACCTGTCCCAGCCCAGCTCCGTGGGGCCGACGTGCTCGGCGAGGCGACCCTCCGAGCGCCACCGCTCGACCTCGATCTGCCAGGCCCGGTCGACGGCGGCCACCCGCCCCTGGAGCCGGGCGAGGTCGTCGACGGTGTCGGCGCGCAGGTGCGGGACGCCCCACCGGTCGCGATAGACGCCGGTCATCGCGGCGCGGGTCGGATGGGCGGCCGTGCCGCCTGCCACAAGTACGTCAACTTAGGTTACCCTCCCCTAACTGAGGCAGACCTTACCTGGAGGGGTGCGTGAAGCGAAACTGGGAAGCCCTGGTGCTGAAGGCGATGGGCGGCCGTGACTTCCGGCTGACCGTGCTCGGCGCCGAGTCGGTGGGCAGGAACTACCGCCGCCTGCACATGGACGGCGGCGGGCTGCTGGAGGCGTGCGGCGTGCACCCCACCATGTGGGTCCGGCTGTGGTTCGAGAACGACGGCAAGCCGCACCAGCGCGCGTACACCCTCGTCGACCCGGAACCGGCGACGGGCCGGTTCGACCTGGAGTTCGCCATCCACGACGGGTGTGCCGCCCGCTGGGCCGCGGACGCCAAGCCCGGCGACACCATCGACGCCACCATGCAGGGCAGTGCGTTCAGCCTGCCGGACCCCGCCCCGCGGCACCTGTACCTGGTCGGCGACGCCGCCTCGCTCCCGGCGGTGAACAGCCTGCTCGACGCGGCCCCCGACGTCCCGGCCACGGTCTGGCTGGAGTACGCCGACGACGGCGAGAAGGCCCTGACGCCGCGCGCCCGGGCGGGGCACGAGGTCACGTGGGTGCCGCGCCGCGACGACGGACGGCACCTGGTCGACACCGTCTGCGCCGCGCTGCCCGCCACCGACGACGCGCACTACTGGGTGGCCTGCGAGGCGGCCAGCACGCGCGGCATCACCAAACACGTGCGGCGGACGCTGGGCGTCGGCAAGCACCAGGTCACCTCGCTGGGCTACTGGAGCGCCCGGTGAAGGGTCGGCTCGGCACCCTCACCGCGCTCTACGTCACCCAGTACCTCGGCATCGGCTTCATCACCGTCGGGCTGACCGCCATCCTGCGCGACGGCGGCACCTCCCTCGACACGCTGGCGCTGCTGCAGTTCGTCGGCCTGGTCTGGCCGGTCAAGTTCCTCTGGGCGCCGATCCTCGACCGGTACGGCTCCCGCCGCCGCGGCCACTACCGGTCATGGCTGCTGGTGCTCCAGGGCGGCCTGGTGCTGGCCCTGCTGGCGCTGCTGCCGTTCGGCCGGCCGGCCGAGCAGCTCGGCCCGGTCGTCGCGATCTGCGTCGCGTACGTGTTCCTCTCCGCGACGCAGGACATCGCCGTCGACGCGGTGGCCGTCCGGCTGCTGTCGGAGCGGGCGCGGGGCGCCGGCAGCGGGATCCAGGTCGCCGCGAGCTACGTCGGCAACCTGCTCGGCGGTGGCGCCTGCGTGATCGTCTACGACCGGTTCGGCTGGGTGCCCGCGATCCTGCTGCTGGCCGTGCTGACCGCCGTCGGCCTGCTGGTGGTGTGGCGGTTCCGGGAGCCCGCCCGCGCCGACCGCGTCCGGACCGGCCAGGCGTACCGGGCGCTGCTGTCCGTGTTCGGCCAGCCCGGCTGCCGGTGGTGGACCTTCGGCGTGGTTCCCCTGGTCTACACCGGAGCCGGCGCGGCGTACGCCCTCGTCACGCCGGCCCTGGTCGACGCGGACTGGTCGTTGGAGCGCATCGGCGTCGTGACCGGCGTGGTGACCAGCGTGCCGGCCGTCGCGGCCGGTCTGGTCGCCGGGATCGGGATCGGCCGGTTCGGGCGCGCCGGCGTGCTCGTCGCCGGGGGAGTGGCGCTGGCGGCGTCCACCGCGATGCTGCTGCCGCTGATGAACGGCCGCGCCCCGCTCGGCGGGACGGTCGCCGCGCTGGGCTGCTTCATGGCCGCGTACACGGCCGCCAACGTCGTGCTCTACACGGTCAACATGGACTACTCCCGCCCCGGCACGGGCGGCACGGACTTCACCGTGCTGTCGTCGTTCGGGCTGGTCTGCTCGTTCGTGGCCGCCTCCGTCGCGTTGGCCGCGGCCGGTCAGGTTGGCTATCCGGCGGTCGCGGTGGCCGCCATCGTCCTGGTGGGACTCGGCGTCGCGGTGGGCGTGGCGCACCAGCGGCGGTTTCGGCGTCCCGCCGCGGCGGCGCCCGGGGATCGGGTGTTGGCGACAGCGTCGAACTGAGCGAAATCGATTCGACGCGGCAACATCTTTGACACGAACTTAGGTTAGGGTAACCTAAGTTCGCTCGATCATCGGATCGCGGGCGACAGGCGACGTCCACGTCCCCCGCCCGTGTCCACTCCCGACCGCTGAGGACCCGCATGAGCCTGCCCGGATCCACCGTCCAGGCACCGTCGACCGGGGTGACCCCCGGGACGAACGGCGCCCGCGCCCACCTGTTCACCGCCGGTTCGGTCGAGGACTACCGGCGCGTGCTGGCCGCCGGCATCGACCGGGTGGCGACCCGGGTGGCCGGCGCGGACCGGCCGTTCACGGGCGTGACACCGGACGAGCTGGCGCCCCGGATCGCCGGCATCGACCTGGACCGGCCGCTGGGCGACACCGGCGCCGCGCTCGACGAGCTCCAGGACGTGTACCTGCGCGACGCCGTCTTCTTCCACCACCCCCGCTACCTGGCGCACCTCAACTGCCCGGTGGTGATCCCCGCGCTGCTCGCCGAGGCCGTGCTCAGCGCCGTCAACTCCTCCCTGGACACCTGGGACCAGAGCGCCGGGGGCACCCTGATCGAGCGCCGGCTGGTCGACTGGACGGCCGAGCGGATCGGCCTGGGGCCGGCCGCCGACGGCGTCTTCACCAGCGGCGGCACGCAGTCCAACCTCCAGGCGATGCTGCTTGCCCGCGAGGAGACCTGCGCCCGGGCGACCGGCCGGGCGATCGGGCAGCCGTCCCGCCCGGAGCTGCTGTCCCGACTGCGCGTCATCACCTCGGCGGCCGGCCACTTCAGCGTGCAGAAGGCGGCCAAGCTGCTCGGCCTCGGCGCGGACGCGGTCGTCACCGTGCCCACCGACGCCGACCGGCGGATGCGCACGGACGAGCTGGCCCGCGAGCTCGACCGGTGCCGCGGCGAGGGGCTGGTGGTGATGGCGGTGGTGGCCACCGCCGGCACCACCGACTTCGGCACCATCGACCCGCTGCCGCAGATCGCCGACGTCTGCGCGGCGGCCGGCGTGTGGCTGCACGTCGACGCCGCGTACGGCTGCGGGCTGCTGGTGTCGCCGACCCGGCGGCACCTGCTCGACGGCATCGAACGGGCCGACTCGGTCACCGTCGACTACCACAAGTCGTTCTTCCAGCCGGTCAGCTCCAGCGCCCTGCTGGTGCGCGACCGGCGGGTGCTGCGGCACGCCACCTGGCACGCCGACTACCTCAATCCCGCCCGGATGGTCGAGCAGCGCATCCCCAACCAGGTCGACAAGAGCATCCAGACCACCCGCCGCTTCGACGCGCTGAAGCTCTGGCTGACCCTGCGGATCATGGGACCGGACGCCATCGGCGCGCTCTTCGACGAGGTGGTGGACCGGGCCGCCGACGCCTGGCAACTGCTCACCGAGGACCCCCGCTTCGAGGTGGTCACGCGGTCGCAGCTCAGCACCGTGGTCTTCCGCTACCTGCCGACCGGCCCCGGCCGCGACCTCGTCGACGACGCCAACCTGTACGCCCGCGAGGCGCTGGCGGCCTCCGGCGCCGGCCTGGTCGCCGGGACCAGGGTCGACGGCGCGCACCACCTCAAGTTCACCCTGCTCAACCCCGAGACCACGCTGGACGACATCGCCCACGTCCTCGACCTCGTCGCCGACCACGCCGGCTGGTACGCGCACACCAGGGCGACCGCCGAGCTGACCTGCCCCGTCGGCTGACGACCCGTTTCCGCTGGAGAGAACCCATGTCGACGCACGACTTCATCGCCGTCGGGCTGGGCCCGTACAACCTGGGCCTGGCCTGCCTGACCGAACCGATCGAGGAGCTCGACGGTCTCTTCCTGGAGGCGCGGGACACCTTCAGCTGGCATCCCGGGATGCTGCTGGAGTCGACCCGCCTCCAGACGCCGTTCATCGCCGACCTGGTCACCCTCGCCGACCCGACCTCCCCGTACTCCTTCCTGGCCTATCTGAAGGAGTCGGGGCGGCTCTACCCGTTCTACATCCGGGAAAGCTTCTTCCCGCTGCGCAGCGAGTACGACGACTACTGCCGCTGGGCCGCCGGCAAGCTCCGCGGCATCCGGTTCGGACAGCGGGTGACGTCCGTCGAGTTCGACCCGGCCGACGAGCACTACGTCGTGCGGGCCACCGTGACCGCCACGGGGGAACAGGTCACGTACCGCGCCCGGCACCTCGTGCTCGGCACCGGCACCCCGCCGCACGTGCCCGACGCCTGCCGGGGGCTCGGCGGCGACGCGATCCACAACTCGCAGTACCTGGAGCACCGGGCGGCGCTGCGCGCAAAGCGCAGCATCACGGTCGTCGGCAGCGGTCAGAGCGCGGCCGAGATCTACCACGACCTGCTCGGCGACATCGACGCCTGCGACTACCAGCTGAACTGGGTCACCCGGTCGCCCCGGTTCTTCCCGCTCGAATACACCAAGCTGACCCTGGAGATGACCTCACCGGACTACGTGGACCACTTCCACGCCCTGCCCGAGGCGACCCGCTACCGGCTGGAGTCCGCGCAGAAGGGGCTGTTCAAGGGCATCAACGCCGACCTGATCAACGACATCTACGACCTGCTCTACGCCAAGAGCATCGGCGGACCGGTGCGCACCCGGCTGTTGACCAACACCGCGCTCACCACCGCCGCGTACGACGAGCCGAGCGGAACGTACGCGCTGGGGCTGCGCAACGTCGAGCAGGACCGCGACTTCACCCTGGACACCGAGGGGCTGGTCCTCGCCACCGGCTACCAATACCGGGTCCCGGAGTTCCTCGCTCCGGTGCGCGACCGCATCCGCTGGGACGACCACGGCCGCTTCGACGTGGCCCGCAACTACAGCATCGACCACACCGGCCGGGGCATCTTCCTGCAGAACGCCGGCACCCACACGCACAGCATCACGTCACCCGACCTGGGCATGGGCCCGTACCGCAACTCGTGGATCATCCGGGAGCTGCTCGGCCGCGAGCACTACCCGGTCGAGAAGCGCATCGCCTTCCAGGAGTTCGGCGTGCCGGCCGGGGCCACGTCGTGACCGAGGTCGTCCACCGCCGCGTCGACGACCGGCTCGGCGAGTTCGCGCTGCGTACCCTCGACCCGGACGCCGACGCCGCGCTGCTGCACCGCTGGGTGACCCACCCGAAGGCGGCGTTCTGGCTGATGCAGGACGCCGACGTGGCCCGGGTCGCGCAGGAGTACCGGCGGATCGCCGCGCACCCGCACCACGACGCGTTCCTCGGCCTGCACGAGGGGCGACCCGCCTTCCTCGCCGAGCGGTACGACCCCGCCCGCGTCGAACTCGTCGGCCTGCACGACGCGGCCGACGGCGACGTCGGCATGCACTTCCTCTGCGCGCCCACCGACGCGCCCGTGCACGGCTTCACCCGCGCGGTGATCACCACCGTGATGACGTGGCTGTTCGCCGACCCGGCCACCCGGCGGGTCGTCGTGGAGCCCGACGTGCGCAACACGGCGGTGCACGCCCTCAACGCGGCCGTCGGCTTCACCGTCGTCGGCCAGATCGCCAAGCCGGAGAAGGACGCGCTGCTCAGCGTCTGCACCCGCGCCCGGTTCGAGGCCGCGACCGGCGCCGGCGCGACCGACACCCACCCCGCCGCAACCCGAGGAGACCTGCCCGCGTGAACCCCTCCGTATCCGTGGCCCACCTGACGCCGGAGAGCTGGGCCCGCGCCAACCGGCTGCTGGTCCGCAAGGCCCTGGCCGAGTTCGCCCACGAACGGCTGCTCGCACCCGAGCCGGTCCCCGCCGACGCGGACGGCCCGGCGGCGGAGGAGCGCCGCTACGAGGTGCGCGGCGACGACGGCGACGTGGTCTACCGGTTCACCGCGAGCCTGCTGGCCCTGGACCACTGGCGGATCGACGCCGACAGCGTCACCCGCCACCGCGGCGACACGGAGCTGCCGCTGGACGCCCTCGAGTTCTGCCTCGACCTGCGCGGCGCGCTGGGCCTGCGCGACGAGATCCTCCCCGTCTACCTGGAGGAGATCAGCTCCACTCTCGCCAGCACCGCGTACAAGCTCGACAAGCCGGCGGTGAGCGCCGCCGACCTCGCCCGCGCGGACTTCCAGACCATCGAGACCGAGATGACCGAGGGCCACCCGGGCTTCGTCGCGAACAACGGCCGCATCGGCTTCGGCATCGACGAATACCGCGCGTACGCGCCGGAGGCCGCCCGCCCGGTCCGGCTGGTCTGGCTGGCCGCGCACCGGGACCGGACCACCTTCACCTGCGCCGCCGACCTCGACTACGACACGCTGCTCCGCGCCGAACTCGGCGACGACACCCTCGCCGCCTTCGCGGGCACCCTGACCGGGCTCGGCCTCGACCCGGCCGACTACCTGTTCATCCCCGTGCACCCGTGGCAGTGGTGGAACCGGATCTCCGTCACGTTCGCCGCCGAGGTGGCACAGCGCCGGCTGGTGTGCCTCGGCCCCGGCCCCGACGAGTACCTCGCCCAGCAGTCCATCCGCACCTTCTTCAACGTCACCGACCCGACCCGGCACTACGTCAAGACGGCGCTGTCCGTGCTGAACATGGGCTTCCTGCGGGGGCTGTCCGCCGCGTACATGGAGGCCACCCCGGCCATCAACGACTGGCTCGCCGACCTGATCGACGGCGACGAGGTCCTCAAGCGCACCGGGTTGACGATCATCCGGGAGCGGGCCGCCATCGGGTACCGGCACCTGGAGTACGAGGCGGCGACCGACCCGTACTCCCCGTACCGGAAGATGCTGGCCGCGCTGTGGCGGGAGAGCCCGGTGCCCGGCCTGGAGCCGGGCCGGCGACTGGCCACCATGGCGTCCCTGCTGCACACCGACCGCGACGGCCGGTCGTTCGCCGCCGCGCTGATCGCCCAGTCCGGGCTGGCGCCGCAGGTGTGGCTGCGCCGCTACCTCGACGCCTACCTCACCCCGCTGCTGCACAGCTTCTACGCCCACGACCTGGCCTTCATGCCGCACGGCGAGAACGTCATCCTCGTCCTGGACGGCGGGACGGTCGAGCGGGCCGTCTTCAAGGACATCGCCGAGGAGATCGTGGTGATGGACCCGGACGCCGACCTGCCCCCGCAGGTCGGGCGGGTCCGGGCCGAGGTGCCGGAGGACATGAAGCTGTTGTCGATCTTCACCGACGTCTTCGACTGCTTCCTGCGCTACCTCAACGCGATCCTGGCCACCGAGGGCGTGCTGGACGAGGACGCCTTCTGGCGCACCGTCGCCCAGTGCGCGGCCGACTACGCCGACAGCGTCCCCCACCTGGCCGAGCGGCTGCGGCGCTACGACCTGTTCGCCCCGGAGTTCGCGCTGTCCTGCCTCAACCGGCTCCAGCTGCGCAACAACCGGCAGATGGTCGACCTCGCCGACCCGTCGGCTGCGCTGCAACTGGTCGGCACCCTGGCCAACCCCATCGCCCGCTTCGCGCCGACCCGATGACCGCCACGACCGTCGCGCCCGCCGGCGGGACAGCGCTCGGCGGCGCGGGCGGCCGGGTGCGGGGCCGGTGGCTGATCCTCGGCGTGCTCTGCCTCGCCCAGGTCACCGTGGTGCTCGACAACACGGTGCTGACCGTGGCCATCCCGGTGCTCACGACCGAGCTGTCCGCCAGCACCGCCGACGTCCAGTGGATGATCAACGCGTACGCCCTGGTCCAGTGCGGCCTGCTGCTCACCGCGGGCAGCGCCGCCGACCGGTACGGCCGGCGACGGATGCTGCTGGCCGGTCTCGTGCTGTTCGGGCTCGGGTCCCTCGCCGCCGGGCTCGCGCAGTCCGGCGGCCAGCTGATCGCCGCCCGGGCCGGGATGGGGATCGGCGGCGCACTCCTGGTCACCGCCACCCTCGCGGTGGCGATGCAGGTCTTCGACGACGCCGAGCGGTCCCGCGCGATCGGGCTCTGGGCCGCGGCGAGCGCGCTGGGGTTCGCGGCCGGGCCACCCTTCGGCGGGCTCGTCCTCGCCCACCTGCCCTGGGGGGCGATCTTCCTGGTCAACGTCCCGATCGTGCTGGTCTGCCTGGTGGCGGCGTGGGCGCTGGTGCCGGAGTCGCGCCGCCCGACCGGCGGACGCCTCGACCTGGGCGGGGTGCTGCTCTCCACGGCGGGCCTGACCGCGGTGGTCTACGCGATCATCGCGGGGCCGGAGCGGGGCTGGGCGGCCGTCCCGGTGCTGGGCGCGGCCGGCGCGGGGATGCTCCTCCTCGCCGCCTTCGTGGCCTGGGAGCGGCGGGCCGCCGACCCGATGCTGGACATGCACTTCTTCCGCAGCCGGCGCTTCGTGGGCGCGGTCTCCGGGGTCGTCCTGATCACCTTCGGCGCCACCGGCGCGCTGTTCCTGCTGACCCAGCACCTGCAGTTCGTACGCGGCTACCCGGCCTGGGAGGCGGGGCTGCGGATGGCGCCGTTCGCGCTGTCCATCGTCCTGCTCAACGTGGCCGGCGTCGCCGCCCGGGTGATCCGCCGGCTCGGGCTGCCCCGGTCGATCGCGCTCGGGATGACGCTGCTCGCCGGCGGACTCGCCCTCATCACCCACGCCCCGACGGACGGCTACGGGGTGCTGCTGCCGGGGCTGCTCGTGATGGGCGCCGGCTGCGCCGTGGCGAACCCGGCCATCGTCGAGGCGGTGATGAGCGCGATCCCGCCGGAGAAGGCCGGGGCCGGGGCCGGGGTGGACGGCACGATGACGGAGGTCGGCAGCAGCCTCGGCATCGCCGTGCTCGGCGCGATCCTGAACGCCCGGTTCGCCGCCCTGCTGCCCGCCGCGCTGGCCGGGGCCGGGTCGTTCCCCGCCGCCCTGGCGGCCGCCGGGACCGAGGCGGAACGCGGGCTCGTCGCCGACGCGTTCCGCTCCGCGCTGGAGACCGGCCAGACGGTCGGCGCGGTGGCCGTCTTCGCCGGCGGCTGCGTCGCCGCCGCGCTGCTGCGCCGGGCCGAGCGGGCCGGCTGAGCCCGCGTCCTCCGGCCGACCATGCCGACGCCGCCACGCCCGGCGGCGCCGGATCAGGGTCGGCTGCGTCGGCGTCAGGCCGGCGGCGTCTGCGCCGGATCAGGGCCGGCGGCGTCAGCGTCAGGCCGGCTGTGCCGGGGGTCAGGCCGGTAGTGCCGGCGTCACGGTCGACGGAGCGTCCGGAGCGCACCGGCCCAGGCGACGACCTGGTCCAGCATGGTGCTGACGGCCTCCTCGTGGTGGGCCGCCGGCCGGAAGTCGCGGAAGTTCACGAAGTCCGCCGTCAGGGAGAGCGCGACCTGCGACCGGACGTCGGCCACCCCGAGCTGCCCGAGCACCAGCCGCAGGTGCTCCGCCGCGCGGGTGCCGCCGTGCACGCCGTAGCTGACGAGACCGGCGGACTTGTGCTGCCACTCCTGGAAGAGGAAGTCGACGGCGTCCTTCAGCGCGCCCGGGATCGAGTGGTTGTACTCCGGGGTGACGAAGACGAACCCGTCGAACCCCGCCACGGTCGCCGCCCACCGGCGCACGGCCGGCCGCGTCGACGGCGCCATCGACGGCGGCAGCACCTCGTCGAAGTGCGGCAGGCGGTAGTCGGCGATGTCGACCAGCTCGACGGTGAGGTCGCCGCGCTTGGCGGCGAGGTCCCGCACCCAGCGGGCCACGACGTCGGCCTTGCGTCCGGGCCGCGTACTGCCGACGACGACACCGATCCTGACCATGGTTGATCTCCTCTACGGGGTGGGGACGGGACGGACGGGGGCCGGTGCGGCGCTCAGGCCCCGGGCCAGTTCCACCGCGCCGTGTAGGGACGACAGGCCGCCGAGGGCGGCGGGGAGCACCGGCGGCGCGGGACGGCCGGGCCGGCCCGCCGACCGGGCGTGCTCGGCGACGAGCGGGACGAAGCCGGGCAGCCCGGCGGCGAACCCGCCGCCGACGATCGCCGCCGCCGGGTCCAGCAGCTCGCCGAGGCTGACCACCGCCGCCGCCAGGGCGCGGCAGCTCGCGTCGACCGCCTCGACCGCCCAGTCGCGGCCGTCGCGCAGCCCGTCGCGCAGGTCGTCGAAGCCCACCTCGCCGCCCCGGGCGGCGCCCGCCCGGCGCAGGGTGGCCGGGCCGGACGCCACCGACTGGAGGCAGCCGCGCCGCCCGCAGTCGCAGCGCTCGCCGTCGAGAGCGACGACCATGTGCCCGATCTCCGCCGAGGAGCGGCCCGGCACCGGCCGTCCCGCCAGCACCACGCCGCCGCCGATGCCGGTGCCGACCCCCAGGTAGACCACGTCGTCGCGGCCGGCGTGCCGGGCCTCCGCCAGCGCCGCGAGGTCGCCGTCGTCGGCGACGGCCGTCGCCGCGCCGGGGAAGAGCCGACGCAGCGCGCCGGCGAGGTCCAGGCCGGCCCAGCTCGGCCGGCCGGGCCACGTCGTGACGGCGCCCGCCGCGTCCGTGGTCGCCGGCATCGCCACCCCGACCGCGCCGACCGGCCCCCACGCGTCGCGCAGCCGGGTCACCTCGGTGGCCAACGCGGCCAGGTCCGCGGTCGCGTCCGCGCCGTGCGGCCAGCGGAAGGTCCGGTCGTACGCCGGCCGGCCGGCCGCCTCGGCGCGCAGCGCCACCTTGGTGCCGCCGACGTCGACGCCGAGCACCCCGGCTGCGCTTCGCCCGTCGGGCCCGGCGGCGGGACGCTGTGGGTCGGGCACGACGTCTCAGCCCTCGAGCACGTGGAGGACCACCAGCGCCACCGCGGCGACGGCGAAGATCACCGGCGTCAGGGTCATGGCGGCCGGGTCCTTCGCACGGGCGTGGTAGACCACCGCGCCGACCATCTGCAGGGCGAGGCCGACGGCCGCCGCGATGCCCAGCGGCGCCCAGAGCAGCCCGAGCAGCAGACCGGCGACCGCGGCGATCTCCAGCACCCCGAGCACGCGGGTCAGGCCGGGGGAGACGCCGAGGTGTGCCATCCGCTCGCGCATCTGCGCCTGCCCGGTCAGCTTCGGCAGGGCGGTGCTCAGGAAGACCGAGGCGAGGATGACGGTCAGGGCGATGACGGCAATGTGCATGTGAGGTCCTTGGGGTGAGGCGGCAGGATGCGGACGACCGTACCGGTGCCGGATGGGCGCGGCCGGCGGCGGAGGGCGGCGCGCCGGGTCCTCACCGGACGGTGGCGACCAGGGCGCGGGCAGCCAGCCGGTAGCCCAGCGACCCGAGCCCGACGATGACGCCGCTGGCCAGCGGGGCGATGACCGAGTCGTGCCGGAAGCTCTCCCGGGCCCAGACGTTGGACAGGTGCACCTCGACGAAGGGGCGCGGGTAGTTGGCCAGCGCGTCGCGCAGGCTCCAGCCGGCGATCATCAGCGCGCCCGGGTTGACGATGGCGCCGACGGTGTCGTACCGGTTCTGGATCGCGCGGATCAGGGCGCCCTCGCAGTCGTGCTGCTCGGCCACCACCCGCCAGCCCCGCGCGGCGACCTCCTCGCCGACCGCCCGTTCGATGTCGTCGAGGGTGTCGGTGCCGTAGATCTCCGGCTCCCGACTGCCGAGGATGCCCAGGTTCGGGCCGTTCAGCAGCAGCACGTCCGGCACGCTTCACCTCGCGGGGGCGCGGGCCCTGTCCTGACAGGACCCGATGAGTGGTCCTCCGCAGTCTTACTACGCGGCCGGCGGAGGGCGACCCGGCGACGGCACCCGCGCGGGTGGACTAAGGGGTGCATAGGGGCTGTTAGGGGCGGTGACCCGGCGTCCGGTTCGGTTACCGTCCTGCCTGCTGAAGCGATGCCGCCGGCTCCACGGGGGCGTCACCTACCTCGAACCGGCCATCCGGCGCCCCGGTGGGCCCGGACCGCGTACCGGCGGTCCCGGGTCGTCCCGCCCGATGTCCGGCCGAAGCCCCTGGTCTGCCCGAGTTGGGAAGTGGGAAGTCATGAGTGGTCAGCCCTCGACGGTGTCGGAGTTCCCCGAGTGGCCGCAGTTCGGTGACGAGGAGCGCGCCGGACTGATCCGCGCCCTCGAGCAGGGCCAGTGGTGGCGGATGGGCGGTAGCGAGGTCGACTCCTTCGAGCAGGAGTTCGGCGCCTACCACGGCACGCCGCACGCGCTCGCCGTCACCAACGGCACCCACGCCCTCGAGGTCGCCCTGGAGGTGCTCGGCGTCGGCCCCGGCACCGAGGTGATCGTCCCGGCCTTCACGTTCATCTCGTCCTCGCTGGCCGCGCAGCGCCTGGGCGCCGTCGCCGTGCCGGTCGACGTCGACCTGGACACCTACAACATGGACCCGGTCGCGGTCGAGGCCGCCATCACGCCGCGTACCAAGGTCATCATGCCGGTGCACATGGCCGGCCAGTTCGCCGACATGGACGCGCTGAGCAAGCTCGCCGCCGACGCCGGGGTGGCACTGCTCCAGGACGCCGCGCACGCCCAGGGCGCGCAGTGGCAGGGCAAGCGGGCCGGGGCGCTCGGCTCGGTGGCCGCGTTCAGCTTCCAGAACGGCAAGCTGATGACCGCCGGCGAGGGCGGCGCGATCCTCTTCCCCGACGAGGAACTGCGCGAGCGGGCGTTCCTCGTGCACAGCTGCGGCCGGCCCCGCACCGACCGGGACTACCTGCACAGCACCACCGGCTCGAACTACCGGATGGGCGAGTTCACCGCCGCCGTGCTGCGCGCCCAGCTGGGCCGGCTGGACGAGCAGATCGCGGTGCGCGAGCAGCGCTGGCCGCTGCTGGCGAGCCTGCTCGCCGAGATCCCGGGCGTGGTGCCGCAGGGTCGCGACGAGCGCGGCGACCGCAACCCGCACTACATGGCCATGTTCCGGGTCCCCGGGATCACCATGGAGCGCCGCCGCGCCGTGGTGGACGCGCTGATCGCGCGGGGCGTTCCCGCGTTCGTGGCGTTCCGGGCCATCTACCGGTGCGAGGGCTTCTGGAAGGCCGGCGCCCCCGACGAGTCGGTCGAGGCGATCGCCGCCCGCTGCCCCAACGTCGAGCAGATCCACTCCGACTGCATCTGGCTGCACCACCGCACCCTGCTCGGCACCGAGCGGCAGATGCACGAGATTGCCGCCGTGCTCGCCGACGTCCTCGCCGGATGACCGGCCTGCCCCCGGCCGCCGCGACCGACCGCCCGGTGCGGGTCGCGGTGGCCGGCCTCGGGTGGGCCGGGCGGGAGATCTGGCTGCCCCGGCTCGCCGCGCACCCGGGTTTCACGGTGACCGCCGTGGTCGACCCGGTGCCCGGCGTCCGCGACCGGGCACGCGACAGCCACCACGTCCCCGCCGCGTACGCCGACGTCGACGAGCTGCCGGCCGACGCGGCCGACCTGGTGGTGGTCGCCGTGCCCAACCATCTGCACGCCACCGTTGCCGCCCGGCTGCTGCGCCGGGGCGTACCGGTGTTCCTGGAGAAGCCGGTCTGCCTGACCTCCGCCGAGGCGACCCTGCTCGCGGACGCGGAGCGCGACGGCGGCTCGGTGCTGCTCGCCGGCAGCGCCGCCCGCTACCGGGCCGACGTCCGGGCGCTGGCCGAGGCTGCCGGCGAACTGGGCCCGATCCGGCACGTCGACGTGGCCTGGGTCCGCGCGCGGGGCGTGCCCGACGCCGGCGGCTGGTTCACCCGGCGCGACCTCTCCGGCGGGGGCGCGCTGGTCGACCTCGGCTGGCACCTGCTCGACACGGTGCTGCCGATGCTCGGCCAGACCCGGGTCACCCACGCCATCGGCAGCGTCTCCGACGACTTCGTCAACGACAGCGCCGCCCACGCCGCCTGGCGCAGCGAGGCCGACACCGCCGGCCGCGCCCCCGGCGACGTCGAGGACACCGCCCGGGGCTTCCTGCTCACCGACACTGGCGCATCCGTCGCCCTGCACGCCTGCTGGGCCTCGCACGAGTCGCTCGACCGCACCACCATCACGGTGCACGGCGCGGCCGGCTCGGCGACGCTGCGCTGCACGTTCGGCTTCAGCCCGAACCGGGACCCGGAGCCGGTGCTGACCCGCACCCGCGACGGCGGGACCGAGCAGTTGCCGCTGCCCGCCGAGTCGATCGGCACCGAGTACGCCCGTCAACTCGACGCCCTCCCCGGACTGCTCGCCGACCCCGCCAGCCGGGGCGCGGCCGTCGCCGAGGCGCGTCGGACCATCGGCATCATCGAACGGATCTACGACTCCGCCCGGCCCACCGAGCCGGAGCGGCAGCACGCGCTGGCGGGCCATCGCGACCGGTGAGAACCACCGTCGACCCCACTCGCTTCCGGGAGCAGCCATGAGCCAACCACCGTCCACCGTCGACGCGACACCGTCCGTTGTCGACGTGGCCCGCCCGGCGCCGGCCCGAGGGCCGATCCGCGCGGTCGTGTTCGACCTCGACGGCGTCGTGGTCGACAGCTCCGCCGTCATGCGGGAGGCGTTCAGCATCGCGTACGCCGAGGTGGTGGGCGACGGGCCGGCGCCGTTCGAGGAGTACAACCGGCACATGGGCCGGTACTTCCCGGACATCATGCGGCTGATGGGGCTGCCGCTGGAGATGGAGGAGCCGTTCGTCCGGGAGAGCTACCGGATGGCGCACCTCGTGCCGCTGTTTCCTGGCGTACGGGAGACGCTGGAGACGCTGCACGGCCGGGGCATCCGGATGGCGATCGCGACCGGCAAGAGCGGGCCGCGGGCGCGCTCGCTGCTCGACACGCTCGGGGTGCTGGGGCTCTTCGACCACGTGATCGGGTCGGACGAGGTGGCCCGCCCGAAGCCGGCGCCGGACATCGTGCTCCAGGCGCTGGGGCTGATGGACGTGCCGCCGTCGCAGGCCATGATGGTGGGTGACGCGGTGATCGACCTGCTGAGCGGGCGCGAGGCCGGGGCGACGACGGTGGCCACGACGTGGCACGGCGGGGATGTCAGTGCGCTGCTGGCGGCTGGGCCGGATCTGGTCGCGCACGCTCCGGTGGACCTGCTCGAACAGTGCCCGGCGGCCCTCGTCCCCTGACGGCGCCTCGGCGGCTCTTCGAGCCAGCCGCCGGTTGCGGAAGAGCCCGCCGGCGCCGGCTGCCGCGGGGACGTCACTCGAGCTGCGTGAAGCCCGTCAGACGATGAATTGCACTTCCGGGAAGGCCGGGTTCGGGCCGTTGAGCAGGTGTCCCCGGTGGCGTAGGTGCAGGTCGAAGAACGCGAGCGGGTATGCCTGCTGGATCCGTACCGCCCGGGCCGGGTTGAGGGTGCCGATCCAGCCGGCGAGTTCCTCGTCGCTCATCCCGATGATCCTCGCCAGCTGCGGGATCAGCCACTGGTTGTCGCAGTACGCCCCGTGGCGCGCGCCGTCGGCGTGCACGTTGAGCCGCCATCCGCGTAGGTGGGACCAGAACTGGGCGACGCTCGGCTCGGCGGCCCGGGTGAACTCCGCGGTCATCAGCATGAACGGCCGGTCGAGGTCGGTGACCGGTGGCTGTGACTGCATCGGGCCGTCGAAGCTGAGCCCGGCCCGGACGCGCCGGTCCTGGTTCATGACGAGGGCGGTCGCGGTCGCGCCCTTCGACCAGCCGAACATGCCGATGCGACGCAGGTCGAGCGCGGCGCCCAGGCCGGCCGGTAGCGGACGCCGCTCGGCGTCGGGATTGCGGCCGGCGGCGAGGTCCTCGATGCGGTCGAGGACGAACCGGATGTCGTGGGAGGAGTCCCATGGTGTGAACGACAGGTCGAGGGGGACGGTGAGCCGGCCGCCGGGAAACTCGCTGAACCCGTCGTACGTGTGATCCACCGTGACCACGACATAGCCGTGGCTGGCGAGTTCCTGGACCACGATGGTGGCCTCGGCACGATGGCCGTCGTTGCCGTGGGAGAACACGATCACGGGCAGCCGTTCGGGTGCCCGGAGCGCCGGAGCTCCCTCGTGGCCGGCCGTGAGGGGCGCCGCCACGGCATCGGCGTCGAACCCGGCGGACACGAGCAGCGCGCGCACCGGCACGGCCCGATGCGGCATCGCGGGTGGCTGTCACTCACCCACCTGATCGACAACCTGTGTGACGCGCTGGCTCAGGACGCCACGGTCGACGGGCATCGCCCGCACGTCACCGAGGAGGGCCGGTCGGGTCGTCGACCTGTGGTCCGGCTTCGAGGAAGCGCAGCATGTGGGCGCCCAGCTCCTCCGCGAGGGCGTACGGGAACAGGTCGGTGCGGATGGTGGTGCGCAGGATGACCTCCCCGTTGCCGGGCAGCACCTCGACGAGGAGGCCCCCCGACCATTCCCGGGCGTACGGCTCGACGACCTCCTCGGTCCGGCAGCCGGGCAGCTCCAGGGGGCGCACCACGTTGTCCTGGTAGGCGAAGCTGGACAGGCTGGTGATCACCTCGCCCCCGAGGCCGAAGGTCGGGTCTGCGGTCATCTCCAGGAAGGAAACGTCCTGGGCGGCCATCAGCTCGTCGACGGTCCGCTGCACGGTCGGGATCAGGTTCCGCTCCGGTCCGTCGAACCGGACGCGGAGGCAGTTGGAGTTGATCCTGCTCGTGAAGGTGGAGTCGAGGACGCGGCTGCCGCGTTGGGCCACGATCATCAGTAGGCCGATGTCGTCCTGCTGGTGGAGGGCGCGCAGCGCGGTGGCGTAGGCGGCGGCGAAGTAGGCGGAGCGGCTGAACCGGTGTTCGCGGGCGGCCCGGTCCCAGCGTTCGAGCACGTCCGGCGTGACGGTGACGGTGTGTCCGGCCCTGGGGCCCCAGGCCGCCGGCTGTGGCAGCGCTGAGCCGGCCCCCTGGCGGGGCAGGCCGCGGAGCTGTTCGCGCCAGTACGCCCGCTGCGCTTCCAGGTCGGTGGCGGCACGCAGCCGGCTGTACTCGTCGTGGAACTGGCGCAGAGTGGGTGCGGGGCGGTTCCATGTGGGTGTCTGGCCGGTCAGGCGTGCGGTGTAGGCGTGGCTGAGGTCGTGGACGAGGAGGGCGTGTGACCATCCGTCGAAGGCGATGTGGTGGATGCCGATGC
>NZ_JBIDDG010000035.1:0-60533 GCF_043205005.1 Micromonospora sp. NPDC047620
CGCTGCAACTGCCCGACACCGTCTGGATCAACCCACCCGAACCAGCAACCGATCAGCCACTACCCCAAGCGGCGTAACACCCACTGGTCCCACCGACCTTGACAAGTACCGGGACGGCGACGACCTGGACACCGGGCTGTCGCGAGTGATGGCCAAGCTTCGGGAGCGGGTTCCGGGACTGCTCGACTGAGCTACGGCCTGGGGGTTAGAAGAAGATCGCGGATGGCTGGTCAGGTAGCTGCTTCCCTGGTCAGCTCGTCTGCCGTTGTCGGGTGGCGTCGTCTTCAGCGGGTGGTCTTGGCTGTACGGCTGGCTGTACGGGCGCGCGGTGTAGGAATTGTGGACACGGACGAAAGTCGCTCGGCGATGACCGGCTTGACCTGCGCCGCCCTACCCTCCGGCACGTCCAGGAGGTGACCGCTGTTGACCGTCGCCTTCCTCATTTGCTCGACGGCATCGGCTCGCTGGACAGGACCCCGTTAACGAGAACGATCAAGAACATGACGCTGGCCGCAGCGAAGATCACGCCAATTGCCCGCTCCAGCAGAACGAAACGCGCCAGACGCTTGTCGTACTCGGCATCCGGAAGCCAGCGCCACGGCGGAACTCGCCGTAGCACACTCGCCGTCGCCATGGACCGGCGCATGTGCCACTCAGTCACGCCTCGAAAGTTGGTCGCTAGGGCGACACCGATGAGGCCCATGGTCAAAATCATCGTGACAGCGGCCACGAAGCGCCATGTCTCCATCTGACCTCCTTGACGCGGGCCACCGATCATATGTGCTCTCGTCCTGAAAGATCATGACTGCTGGTGGCTGGTGTGGGGCAAGGCGCTGCTCCTGCGCTTCAAGCCCATCTCTGTCGAAGATCCCCGCCGGAGGCATCGGTTCCGGGTTACTTGGGGCAGTCTGCAATCGGCCGGCGCGCCGGCCGATGCCGGCGCTTGCGCCGCCAGCAGGCCGAGCGCGGCCGGCGCGGCCCGCTTGCGGGCCGCGTTGATCCTTAAGAGGTCAATTCGGCAGTGAACGGAGTCGGAATCTTGTCCTCCGTCGACTGATGCGCGACATTCGTCTGCCAACTGATCTGCGACACCTCAGCGCGCTGATCGCGGCTAGAAAGTAACGCTCGATCTTGCTGTATGGTCGTCGCCCGACTGCTGGATGGTCGGCAACTTCCTCGGGATTGGTTTGAGCGCCTATCGGCGATCGCATCGGTGCTGCGTTGACCCGCACGGGCAACAGCGGCGCAAGCCACGCCTGCGCTGATCGGTCAACTCACCTTCATAACGACGGCTCGTGCGGCCTGCCTCTATCCGCCGGCCATCGCTCGTCGTTCCGGCTTGGTTCGGTAACACCCGTGGTCCCCCGTACGAAGAGAGGGTGTAACGGCTACCAGAGAGGACAGCCTGTGCATGACCCCAGCCCAGCGGAGGTTGACATCTCCGACATCGGAATCGACCCGGTGGCCTTCGAGGTCTTCTACAGGCGGCACGTGGAGGCAGTGGGCCGGTTCGTGGCGCGGCGGGTCGACGACCCACACCTCGCCGCCGACCTGACCGCCGACGTGTTCCTGGCGGTGATCGAATCGGCGGCCGGCTACCGGCCAGACCGGGGTAGCCAGATCGGCTGGCTGTTCGGGGTGGCCCGCAACGTCATCGCCGACGAGCGACGTCGGGCGGCCCGACGGCTGCGCGTGACCGGCCGGCTGGCCGGACGACGGGACCTGGACGCCGACGACATCGCCCGCATCGAGGAGCGGATCGATGCCGAGTCGGCGGCCCGCCGTACCCATCGGGCGCTGGACGGGCTGCCCGAGGACACCCGGGCGCTGGTCGAACTCGTCGCCGTCGACGGCCTCACCGTCGCGGAGGCAGCGACCGCGCTCGGGATGTCCCCGGTCGCCGCGCGGGTTCGCCTGCACCGTGCCCGTCGCATCGTCCGCGCCGTGCTCGCCCGCCCGGCCGCCACCCTCGCCTGATCAAACGGAGACGACGCCATGACCAAGATCGAGAAGTCATCGCACGGTTTCGAGGAGCAGCTCCTCACGGATCTGAAGGCCCACGTCGTCCAGCGGTCGATGCCCGCTCCGGCGGCCCGTCCGGTCGGACACCGTACCCGGTTTTTGCGCGGTTGGCGCCTCGCCGGAGCATTCGGGCTGGCGGTCGCACTGACCGTCGGTGGCCTGGCGGTCCAGACGATAAGGGTGGGCAACCAGCCGCCGCCCGCGGCCAGCGCCTCGGAGATCCTCCGGCTGGCGGCCGATGCCGCCCGGCAGCAGCCCGAGCTCACCGCCCGACCGGACCAGTACGTCTTCACGGAAGTCCTGGCGACGACGCGGGAAAGGCCGGACAGCGGCCCCTACACCACCGTACGGACGCAGATGTGGCAGTCGGCCGGGGGAGTCACGCACCGGCAGGCACGTTACCGGCCGGAGACTGAACCGAACGGCTGGAGCGAACTGCAGGTGTTCCGCCCGAACGATCCCGCAAATCCCGGCAAGGAGCTCGATGAACTCCCGTCGCCCGCGTACCACGGCGATCTGCCCACCGACCCGGACGAGCTGCTTCGTTACCTCCGGGAACACCCGGTCGACCTGCATCTCCCCGAAGGAGCCGATGAGGAGGCCGTGTACGGGGACGAAAGCATGGCGTACACCACCGCGCGGTCGATGCTCAGAGGCTATGTGCCGCCCCGAGCGCTGGCGGCGCTGTTCGAATTGCTGGCGCGGGAGCCCGGAGCGGTCGTCATATCGGGCGACGTGGTGGACGCCGCCGGCCGGCATGGGGTGGCGATTCGAATGCCCGGTGTGATCGGCGGTAACAACGACTTCATCTTCGACCGGGATACCCACGTCTACCTCGGCACCCGGATGTCTGTGGTGCGCAACGGCAGGGAGTCGCTGTATTCGGCCGCCGCGCTACTCCGGGTCGCCATCGTCGACCGGCCGGGCCAACTGCCCTGACCAGTGATGGACTCGCCCCCAGCCTGATCGGATCCCGCACTACGCCGCCACGGCTCACGGCTGGTCGCTCTGCATAGGCCAGCTGACGGAAATTGCCTCGGCCCGGAACCCGGCGAGGACGGTTTGACTAGTTAGGCCGCTGACAGGATCGGTCATGGGGTCGGCAGCAGATTGGCTAGCGGATCTGCTGCCGATCCCTTGATCAACGCGGGGAGGTAGTGGCTAGCCGAGCGAGTGGCGCCGCTGCTAGTGCAGGTCGGCGCACGGGCGCCTCCACCACCCGCCAGCGTCCAGCGTCGTGACAACGGCGTTGATTACCGCATGCCCCGAGCCGCCACACAATGCAGGCTCAGCGGCTTGACGGGACTTCGTCGGGGGGCTCAGGTGGTGCGGAGTTCCTCGAGATCGGTGCTGCGACGGAGGAAGAGTAGTCCGACAGCCACCGTCGCGAGGATCGCGACGGTGGCGGCTGCCCCGGCAGTCGCGAGGTCGTCGTAGGGGACGGGAACCTGCCGCACCACTGCGGGGATCTGCACTGTTGTGAGGTGTGGCAGCCGGGCGGTGGGATCGGCACAGATTTCCTGAGCGGCGGTGCATACCTGGATTTCGTACCCGCCGTTCCTCGATCCCGGCCACACGCCGCGGGGCAGGGCCACGCCGACGACCAGTGCGAGGAAGATCGCCGGCAGGGCGGGGGCGAGGCTTTGCCACAGGATGGCCCGGCCGAGGACGGTCCGGGGCACTCCGGTCGCGACCAGCGACGCGTAGGCGCGGCGGCTGGTGACGATGCTCTCGACGATCGCGACGAGAAGGCCGGCGGCGGCGATGAGCATGGCGATGCCGATGGCGAGGTTGATCAGGTCCATTGTTTGTGTGTAGAACGCGTCGCGCGGCCAAGCCTCGAACGGGCGGCCTTCCGCTTGGGCTTGGAGCCGGTTGGCTTCCTCGTTGACGGCGATGTCGGTGAGGATCGCCGATCGGAACCCCGCGGCGCCGGCGGCGAACAGCACGCAGGTGAGCAGGGCGGCGAGGTTGCGGCTGCTGCTCCACGGGTCGGCCATGAGTCGGCTTGCGGCGAGCAGCGGGGCCGGGCGGCGGGCGAGACGGCGCAGGAGCCGGCCGGTGGTGTAGGTGATCCAGCCGGCGCCGAGGACGACCCCCAGCGCGGTGAGGAACGCGCCACCGAACAGTTGCACCAGGATGATCCAGGACGGAACCCTCCAGTCGGCCTCACCGGATGCCCTTGTCAGGGTGGAGAGCCCGAAGAAGGTGGCCATGCCAACGGCGATAAGGATGCCGGGCCACGGCCAGGGCGCACGCTGCCGGCGGGCCCGACGGACGACGCCGAACGGGCTGATCGTGACCTTGCGCAGCACCACGGCGGAGGCGAGCGCGGCGAGCAGGGGCAGGCCCAAGCCGGCGGCGAGCAGCGCCGGCCAGGCCGGCAGGACGTCGGTGGGTAGCGGCAGGAGCCCGTCCTGGGTGGGCTGGTGCAGCAGGTCCCGCCCCACGAGATACAGCCCGAACCCGAGTACGGTGCCGACCAGCGCGGCGAGACCGGTCTCGGCGACGGCGACGGCGACAGTCTGCCCAGGGGTGGCTCCAGCCAGCCGGATCGCGGCGAGCCGTCGGTCGCGGGCCGGCGCGCCGAGGCGGGCGCACTGTCCGGCGAGAGCCAGCACCGGGATCATGAGCAGCACGAGCGCGAACGCGAGGCCGGGACGTAGCCCCGGTTCGCGCAGCAGCGCGTTGGTGTAGTGCTGGGACCAGGTCGCCGAGCCGCTGTTGTGCTCGCTGGCCGGAGTGGGGATAGCCAGCACGGTCAGCGCGGCGAGCAGGGCGAGGGTGGCCAGCAGCGCGCTGATCGCGGTCAGCACCACTCGGACGGTGTCGGCGCGGCTACCGGCCAGGGCGAGGCGGACGAGCGTGGCCGTCCTCACCGGCCGTGCCGTCCGTGCTGGGCGGCGATGGCGGGGCCGGTCTGGTCGAGGACCCCGTCGCGGAGGGTGACTTCACGGTCGGCGTACCCGGCGACGCGCGGCTCGTGGGTAACCAGCACGACGGTGGTGTGGTGCTCGTGCGCGACCCGGACGAGCTGGCCAAGGACCTGCTCGCCGGTGAGCGTGTCGAGCGCGCCGGTCGGCTCATCGGCAAACAGCACGCGAGGCTCGGTGACCAGCGCCCTGGCGAGAGCACAGCGCTGCTGCTGACCGCCGGACATCTCGCCGGGTTGCTGGTCGGCGACGTCGGCGACCCCGACCCGGTCGAGCCAGGCCAGGGCCGCCGCCCGCGCCTCCCGCCGCCCCGTGCCGGCGAGCAGCAGCGGCAGCGCGACGTTCTCCGCCGCGGTCAGCTCCATGACCAACTGGCCGAACTGGAACAGCACGCCAAAGTCGGTGCGACGCAACCGGGACCTGACCTTCTCCGAATCGGTGTCGATGCGCCGGCCGGCGTAGTGGACCTCGCCGGCGTCCGGTCGCAGGATCCCGGCGAGGCAGTGCAGCAGCGTCGACTTGCCGCAACCGCTCGGCCCGGTGACCGCCAGGATCTCGCCCTCCTCGACGTCGAGGGTGATGCCACGCAGAGCCGGCGTCGGCCCGTACGACCGGACGAGGCCACGCGCCTGGATGATCGTCATGGCTGCACCTCCCGGCGCAGTTCGGCGACGCGGGTGATGGTCGTGCGCAGCCACCGCAGATCCGCGTCGAGGTGGGCGATGAGATAGTCGGCGGCGATGACGTCGCCGGGGTTGGCCTCCGGGTCGAGCTTGGCTCTCGTCAGCTCGCGCAGCCGCTCGACGTGCGCGGAGCGCTGAGCGGCAAGATATGCATCCGCCCGATCGTGCGAGGCCGTCAGCAACGCCACGACCACCTTCGCCAGCAGGGCGTTGCTCGTGTGTGGTGCCGGCGGTTCGACGGCGTCGAGCCACGCGTCAAGCGCGGCCTGCCCCTTGTCGGTCAACTCGTACAGGGTGCGGTCCGGACCACCGTCGCGGTCAACAGCGGCCTGCACGACGAGACCGTCACGCTCAAGGCGCCCCAGCGTCGCGTACACCTGCCCGAACGCCAGCGGCTTCGCCCGCGGCAGACTCCGGTCGTAGGCATGTTTGAGGTCATAGCCGTGCCTGGCACCGGCAGCCAGCAGGCCGAGCAGCACAAACGACGCCGACACAACACCCACTATTCACCGGGTGAATAGTGGCGTCAAGCTCGTTGAGCGGACCTGCCAACTGAACCTGGACGATCCTGGGCAGGAAGGCGATCAGCAGCAGAACCAGCCGCCACGCCGATCCGCCTGCCTTCCTGGGGCTTTCACCGTGCCACCACATGACGAAAGGGGCACCGACGGGGTGCCCTTCGTGGTCGTCCTGCCGCGTTCAGCTCAGCGCGAGCCGTTCGTCCCCAAAGTCCGCGACGATCTCCACCTTGCCGCCGAGCGCTTCGACGTACCGCACGATTGTGCCGACCTCGGCCTTCGGCAGCTCGCCGTTTTCGATCGCGGCGACCCGCGGCTGTGAGACGTGCATGCGGTCGGCCACCTGCTGCTGGGTGAGGCGACGGCTCTCGCGCATCTCCCGCAGCCGGGTGGCGCGCACCTCGCTACGCATCCGCTCCTTGTGCTGCTCGATCTTGCTCTCGTCCAGATTCGCGGCGCGGGAGCGAACGTCCCGCCAACTACGTGCCATCAGCGCTGTCCCTTCAGCTCTCGCAGGTGCTCGCCGAACTTCCGGTCCGCTTCGAGGATGCTGGTCTCGTACCAGCCCTTTCGGACAGCGCGGCGACGCCGCTGACGACGCCGTAGCCATGCATGGGTCCCACGCTCGAGCGGCACAGGCGGTGCGGCGACCCGGGCCATCGCGGATCGGCACAAGGCCGGTCTACGCGGCCGCAGCCGCAGCGCCGCCCGACGGATCCGATCCATGAACAGCATCGGTGCTGAGGCACCGGTTGCTCGACCACCACCCGGATATCCGCCTCGTGGTTCAAAGCGGGAGGATTCCGCTCAGCCTGTGCCGCGCGCAGGGTGGCAGACCTGCGCAGAAGACAGCGCCGCATCCATGCGGATGCGGCGCTGTCTTCTTGCGATCGGCTAGCTGATCTTCTTGCGGTAGATCGCTGTCGCGGCGGCGTAGGCGGCTACGAGCAGGCCGGCGCACCAGGCGAGGGCGATCCAGATTTCGTTGCCGACGGGTTGCTGCGCGAACAGCGCGCGGAGAGTGTTCACGATGGACGTCACCGGCTGGTTCTCGGCGAACCACGCGACCGGGCCAGGCATCGAGTCGGTGGGGACGAACGCCGAGCTGATGAAGGGCAGGAAGATCAGCGGGTAGCTGAAGGCGCTCGCGCCGTCGACGGTCTTGGCGGAGAGGCCCGCTATCACGGCGATCCAGGTGAGGGCGAGGGTGAACAGGATCAGGATGCCGGCGACGGCGAGCCAGTCGGCTACGGATGCGCCGGTGCGGAACCCCATGATCAGCGCGACGCCTGTGACGATCACGATCGAGGCCAGGTTGGCGACGAGTGAGGTCAGGACATGCGCCCAGAGCACGGAGGGTCGTGGGATCGGCATCGACTGGAAGCGCTCGAAGATGCCGCCCTGCATGTCGAGGAACAGGCGGTACGCCGTGTAGGCGATGCCGGATGCGATCGTGATGAGCAGGATGCCCGGGAGCATGTAGTTGATGTACGACTCGTCGGATCCGGTGTTGATGGCTCCGCCTAGCACGTACACGAAAAGCAGCATCAGCGCGACCGGGGTGACCGCTGTGGTGATGATGGTGTCCGGGCTGCGGAGGATGTGACGCAGGGAGCGGCCGGTGAGGGTTCCGGTGTCGCTGAGGACGTGGGCGGTCATCGGGATTCCTCTCCTGCGGACATGGCTGCCTTGTCGGCGGTGTCACTGGTGTCGCCAACGAGGGCGAGGAAGACGTCCTCGAGGGTCGGCTGCTTCTCGACGTACTCGACCTTGGCGGACGGGAGAAGCTGCTTCAGCTCGGCGAGAGTGCCGTTCTGGATGATCGTGCCCTTGTGCAGGATCGCGATCCGGTCGGCGAGTTGCTCGGCCTCGTCGAGGTACTGGGTGGTCAGCAGGATGGTTGTGCCGTCCTTGGCGAGCTGCTTCACCGTCTGCCAGACCTCGATGCGGGCCTGCGGGTCGAGGCCGGTGGTCGGCTCGTCGAGGAACACGACCGGCGGGTTGCCGACAAGGCTCATCGCGATGTCCAGCCGCCGGCGCATGCCGCCCGAGTACGTCGCCGCCCGACGGTTCCCGGCATCAGTGAGCGAGAAGCGGGCGAGCATGTCGTCGGCGATCGCACCCGGGTTCTTCAGGTGGCGGAGCTTCGCGACCAGGACCAGATTCTCCCGGCCGGTGAGCACTTCGTCGACTGCGGCGAACTGGCCGGTCAGGCTGATCGACTTGCGTACGTCGCCCGGGGCCGAGGAGACGTCGAAGCCGTGGACGGTCGCGGTGCCGGTGTTCGCCTTCAGCAACGTCGACAGGATCCGCACCAGCGTGGTCTTTCCGGCGCCGTTCGAGCCGAGCAGAGCGAAGATGCTCCCGGCTGCCACGTCGAAGTCGACGCCCCGCAGCACGTGCAGGTCCTTGTAGGACTTCGTGATGGCCTGCACCCTGATCGCGGGTTCGCGCGTCTTGGTGGTCATGCGCTCTTCTCCTCGCCGTCGTCGCCGGCGGCGGCGTCGATCGCCTTCCGGAGGCGCTCGCGTTCCTTGTCTATCCACTGCTTGCCGGAGTACGCCCGCAGGAACGTCTCGGCGAACTCGACCGGATCGTCGCCGACGATCGCGCGGACCGGCGTTCCGTCGGCGACCGCACGCTCCCAGAGGTCGACGAAGTCGCCGAGCATCGTGATGAGCGTGTCGCCGTCGAGGATCCCTCCGTGGTACATGAAGTACCGCTGAAGAGCCTTGGCCGCGCTGCGATAGGGCTCCGGCAGGGCCTCGATCCGGGCCATGTGGTGCTTGTACTGCTTCTTCTGCTCAAACGACCCGACGAGCGTCTCGATCCACTTCGCGGCCACCCTCATGCTCCTTTGTCGTCATGGTTGTCGTTGTGGTGGAGTTGCTCGATGCGTTCCGCGAGGACGCTCCACGTCCTCCAGAACTCGGCGAGTTGGTCTCGCCCCTTCGCGTTGAGCGAATACACCTTCCGCGGGGGCCCTTTTTCGGAGGGAACCTTCTCCACGTCCACGAACCCGCGCTGCTCGACGCGGACGAGCAGCGCGTAGATGGTGCCTTCCGCGATGTCCGAGAATCCGCGGTCGCGCAGCCACGCGGTGATCTCGTAGCCGTATGCGGATCTGCGGGCCAGGATCGCCAGGACGATGCCTTCGAGAGTCCCCTTCAGCATCTCTGTCATCTGGTTGCCCATGCCACCATCCCCTCACTACCAAGCAACACTGACTACCGGTAGACGGTAACACTAGGTACCGGTAGCTAGCAACACTGAATACCGAGGGATTTCAGAACGGGCCACTCGGCGCCGGAGTCCACATCATGCTGATCCGGTTGCGCTACGACGGCCGGGTGGACGAGGTGATCAACAGTGCCGGAACGATCGCGGCCGGTCCGGGCGCGTGAACATCGTCACGAGCTGTTCCTCGAAATCGGCCCCCAGGCCGCCACGGCTCTGGGCTCCTCGCGTGATCGTCGGCTACGCCTCGACGGAGACGACGTTGCGATCAGGCTGGACCGCCTGGTAGGGGCCCGAAACGCTCGACCAAGCTGGCGACCACACCGCCGCTTCGATCCCTTGACCCGCACTCTTGCCGCGGAAGAGGCTCGGTGCCGGCTCAGTCAAGTGCCAGCTGCTTACCGACGAGCCGCCCGCCGGCGTCAGTGCACCCGAGCAGTAGCCGATCCGCCCGATCAACGTGCCCCTCGAACCGCCCGCCGTCACCGCACGACCCACGACAGCTCCACCGGGACACACACGTTTACCCAGGTCGCAGCGCGCCTCGCCAAGGCGGTTCGTGTACCGCCCATCCGGTTTACGTTTTCCCAGGTCATGCGCTATGGGTGGGCCGCCTGGGACTCGAACCCAGAACCTAAGGATTAAAAGTCCTCAGCTCTGCCATTGAGCTAACGGCCCGCAGGTCCACAGGTTACCCGACGCGCGTAGGCCTGGCGTGCGCGCTCGCTCGCGTATCTGGATCTTCGCGGGCACGCCGTGGCCGGGGTCAGGTGTCCTGCTCGTGGTGGTGGCCCTGGGTGGCGCAGTCGCGCCAGATGCGGGTCAGGTGGTGGGTCATGCGGGCGGTGGCGGGGTGGCCGGGGTGGTGGCGGCGGTGGGTGGTGACGGTGTCGGCGAGCAGGGCTCGGGCGGCGTGGCAGTGGCCGAGATCGTGCAGGACGAGGGCGGTGTTGGCGTGGGCGGCGAGGGTGCGGTGGGCATGCGGGCCTTCGGTGGCGGCGAGGTGCTCGGCGAGTTGCCGGTAGAGGTGGTGGGCGCGTTGGGAGTGTCCGGCCCGCCGGTGGGCGAGGGCGAGGAGGTGAAGGGCATCGAGGGCGCGCGGCTGGGTTGGCCCGTGGAGGTGGCACATGCTGTGGTGGGCGTAGGTGGCCCAGGGGACGGCGTCGGTGGGCTGGTCGAGGCGCAGAAGTAGTTCGGCCAGAAGGGTGGCGGCCTCGGCGTGTAACGGGTGGGCGGGCGCGGTGGCGGGGTCGACGCCGGCGAGCGTGCCGCGCAGGAGACGCCGGGCACGTAGGGGGTCGGTGGCGGCGAGCATGCGGGCGGCGGCGAGACGGCGTCCGCGTTCGGCGTCGTGCTGGGCTGCTGCGAGCAGGGGTTCGGGCCGCCAGGTGAGGGTGAGGTCCCGGGTGGTGGCGCCGGCGGTGATGCGGGTGAGGACCCGGTCGGCGTGGATGGCGACCAGGTGCGGGGGCCTCGGTACACCGGTCCGGGGTGTGAGACGTGGCGCGTGGTGCAGGATCGCCCGACCGACGGTGTCGGCGAGGGCGACAGCGGCGAGGGGTCGGGGTCGGCAGCCGGCCGGGCACTGGTAGCCGGGCGCGGGGTCCGGCGGCTCGGCCGGGTTCATGTCCTGGTGGCAGAACCGGCAGTGCAGCAGCCCCGCCGGCAGGTATACCTCCCGCGGGTCACCGCTCTCGGCGGGTGTGGCGGCGGGTGGTGTGGTGGCTTTGGTGACCCACTTCTGCACGAGGCGGGGGTCGAGGTTCAGTTGCCGGGCGACGGTGGTGATGGCGCCGTAGGCGCGGACGGCGCGGGCGGCGGCGACGCGCTGGACCACGGTGTCGATCAGGTCTGGCGGGTATCTGCGGGTAAAGGCCATGGGTGATGTCGGTGTCCGTGGGATGGCTGTGGGCGGCCTGCGCTGGGAATGCGGCTGGGGCCGGCCGGCGGTTAGGCGTGGAGGTCGTGCCAGTGGGCGTCGGGGCGGGTGGCGTTGATGGGCATCGCGGGGTTGTCGCGGTGGTTGTTGCGGCGCATCGGGTGCAGGGTCGGGCCGTCGGGCAGGGTGACGGCGGGTCGGGGTGTGTAGCCGTAGCGGGCAAGCAGACGGTCGCCGCCGGTGAGGGTGGTGGTCCAGGACGGCAGGTCGACGCGGTTGAGGCGGTCACGGTGGTAGCGCAGCATCGCCCTGGCCAACCCGGCGTGCCGGGCGTCGGGGTGCACGGCGATCAACGCCAGGTGGTAGTGCGGCTCGGTGGGCTGCCTGTCGGCCAGGAGTGTGTCCAGCAACTCGAACCGGTCGGTGTGCGCCGCGGCGGCCTCGCGGAGTCGGGTGTGGTAGTTGGCCGGTGGTGGGATGGGCCGGTAGCGGTGGAAGCCGACGGTGGTGGCGGTGAGGTCGTCGGTGAGGTGGATGTCGCCGAAGAACATCGCGTGCTCCACCCAGATCACGGCGACGGCGGCCAAGGCCTGGCGCCGTCGTGCCGGGTCGGGTATCAGCCAGGCGGCGAGCGGGGTGGGGTTCAGGGCGTCGGCGATCAGCCCGGCGACGGCCTCTCGGTCCGACCAGCGGGCAGCACGAACACGACTGCGCGAGGACATGGTTGTGCTCCGATGGGTTAGCGGTAGGTGGCGGTGGCGAGGTCACCGACCGCGGCGTCGACGGTGGCGGTGATGTCGCGGACCGGGCGGTGGTGCTGGCCGGCGATGGTCTTCAGGTGCGCGGTCAGCGTGGTGGTGTCGTCGTCGAGGTAGAGGTGGGCGGCCAGGCCGAGGACGGCGACGAGGCCGGCAAGGGCGGCCGTGTGGTTGTCGGGTTGTTCCCGACCATGTGCGAGGTAGCGCAGGCGGGCACGGGCGACGACCGCCCACTTGTTATCGGTCGCGAGGTAGGTGTCGGTGCGGACGATGCCGCCGAGGCGGCGGCGGGCGGTGTGCCGCAGGATGCCTGCGGCGACCAGGCCGGCGCGGGTGCGCTCGTACAGGTCGTCGGCGAACCCGCGCAGCCACACCTTCACCGATGGGGCAGCGCGGGCGTAGCGGATGGAGGCCAGCGCGGTGTCGGCGATGAGGTCACCGACCGGTCGGTCAAGGTGCAGGCGAAGCCACCGGTCCGCGGCGGGACGGTCGTCGTTCGGGCCGAGGACGATTCGTCCGGCCAGGAACAGGTCGATCAGCACCGCGCCGGCGAGGCCGAGGGCGAGGGCTTGGCGGTGGATATGCGGCTGGCCGGTGTCGTCGTTGTGGCCGAGCAGGAACAGCTCGTCGCGCAGCGGTAGTCGAGGCATGTTCATTTGCCGTCGCTCCTACCGCAGCCCGGCAGCGGGCTGGCGCAGCCGGTCGTGCACCCCGTCGTACGCGGCGGCAGGGGCAGGTAGCAGCGCCTTGTCGACGGCGGCGAGGACGGTGTAGTTCGGGTCGCACACGTTGCCGATCGGCGCCCAGCCCGCCTGTGATACCAGCTGGTAGGCGTCGAGGGTGCCCAGGCCGGTCAGCGTGCTGACCCAGCCGACCAGGTCGTGGTGGGCGATGCGGTAGGCGTCCTCCAGCGGGCGGGCACATCCGATCGACATGATCGACGTGTTGGCCTCCAGGCGCGGCCAGACCGTCGGCACGCCCTTGATGACCTCGATGATCAGGGTTGTGGTGGTGGCGATCTCGACCCCGACGCCGCAGGCCTCGCCCTCGCCCTGACAGGCGTGGCCGTCGCCGAGGGCGAGCATCGCCCCGTGCACATTCACCCCCAGGTACAAGGTGGTGCCGGCCCGGAGTTGCGGGGTGTCGAGGTTCCCGCCGTGGATGTCCGGAACGATGGTGGAGCGGGCCTCCATGCCGCCGGGCGCGACACCGATCGTGCCGATCATCGGATCCAACGGGAGGTCGACGGTGTGGTCGCTTTCGGTGGCCTTGAACCGCACCGTTCCGGCCTGGCGGTCGATGCCGTACATCCACACCCGTTCTTCCAGGGGTGGCTGGAGGGTGGCGGTGTGGGAGGTTGATGTGAGGGCGCCGAAGTGTGGGAACGTCGATGACACGCCCCAATCCCGGGCCGGCATGATCGAGGCGAAGTGGATGGCAAGGGTGTCGCCGGGCTCGGCGTCCTCGACGAAGAACGGCCCCGACACGGGGTTGAGGTAGGGCAAGCGGCACACCTGCGACGGCAGGTCCCCCGGCCCCCGCACCAGGCCACCGAAGCAGTCCTCCGTGAACACCTCCAACACGTCACCGGAACGCAGGTGCGCGACCGGCATCCGACCGCCGAAGGTGTAGGCGAACTCGTCCCGCGCCGGCCGGTAGGTGATCTTCTCCACGCCGGTCACACCCTCTCCACGTCACGCAGGTGCTGCGGCGCGGCGGATGCCAGGCCGGACAGCACCGGCCGGCGCCCCGACAGATACAGGCCGGCAAGGACGACCACGCCCAGGGCGAGCCAGGCCAGGCCGAGGCGCTGGGCGGCGATGTTGGCGTTGACCACCACGTAGGCGAGGATCACGAACCCGATGCCGGGCATCACCAGGTGCGCCCACCAGTTCCCGCTGCGTCGGCGGATGAGGTGGTGCACGACGACGGAGACGTGCAGGACGAGGAAAGCGACCATCGCCCCGAAGTTGATCAGCGACGACAGCAGCGTGATCCCGTCCGCCCGGGTGGCCATGTACAGGCCCAGGGCGAGAGACACGACGCCGGTGAGCAGGGTCGCGTTGATCGGCACGTTCCGGCGAATCGACACCTTCGCCAAAAACGCCGGCAGCTGCCGGTCCCGGGCCATCGCATACAGCAGCCGGGAGGTGGCGACCTGGGCGACCATCGAGTTCGGCAACCCCCACGCGATCGCCGTCGCCACCGCGCACAGGGTCGACAGCCAGCCGCCGCCGGCCACGGCGGCGGCGTCGTAGAACGCGGTGCCGTTCTGATCGCCCTCCGCGAGGAGAGTGCCGGGGTCGGGAACGAGCATCGCGGCCAGCCAGGTCTGCGCGATGAACAGCACCCCGGCCAGCACCAGAACGGCGGCCATGGCGCGGCCGACCTGCCGCGCGCCGCCCTTGGTCTCCTCGGCCAGCATGCTGATCCCGTCGAAGCCGAGAAAGGACAGCACCGCGATCGACACCGCCCCCGCCACCAGAGACCAGGTGAATGTGTCGGCGTTGTAAAAGGCGTCCCAGCTGAACCGGCCCTTTCCCGTCGCGAGGGCCCAGCCGGCGACGGCCAGGAAGATCGTCAGAACAATCAGCTCACCGACGAGCATGATTCGCGTGACCACCGCGGTCATCCGGATCCCGACCGAATTGACGACTGTGTTGACCGCGACGAACCCGAGCAGCCACAGCCACACCGGCACCGCCGGCACGGTCGAGTGCATCGCCACCGACGCCACCAGATACAGCAGCCCGGGTACGAGAACGTAGTCAAGCAGGATCACCCAGCCGGCCAGGAAACCGACCGACGGGCTGATCCCCCGGCCGGCGTAGTTGTAGACGCTGCCCGACATGGGAAACGCCTTCACCATCTGCGCGTACGAGAACGCCGTGAACACCAACGCCACCACACCGACCGCGTACGCCAGGGCCACCATCCCGCCGGATCCGGCGTACACGCTGCCGAAGATCGCCATCGGTGCGATCGGCACCATGTACACCAGCCCGTACGCGACCAGGTCGCGGAACCGCAGCCTCCGGGCCAACTCCTGGCGATAGCCGTAGCGCGCCAGTTCCTCCTGTAGTTGCATCGGACCCCTCCATTGAGGTCGTTATCGGGGGACGGAACATGCATTGCTGTCCGCCCTTGAATGGCCTTACCGCTCCGAATGGTGGCTCGATCCGAATGGCTTGGTCGATACCGAAGATGCGGACAAGAACTGTTGTCCGCATCGACGTTGCCCCCGCGAGAACGAACGGGCCGTCGGGCAGTTTGCGAGGGACATCCAGCGGCAGGGACGAGGCGCTCGGGCGTAGAGTCGGCCACGTCTGAGCACTCGCGCCGGCCCGGAGGACCGAGGCTTCCGCTGGCCTTGCCGGTGCCCCAGCGACCGGTTGACGAGCCCGCCGTCGTCCGTCGCGCGTGGAAGTTGTTCGAGGAGGACCCGTGAGGCTGGCGGACAGGATCGCTGAAGTGTCGGTGGACGACGCCGTCCGCGCCTCGGTGACCTACGACCAACTGCGTACCGGTGATGGCGGCCTGTACTGGCTGGAGACTCGCCCCGATGTCGGCGGGGTTGCGACGCTGACACGTTGGCGGCCAGGCGAGGGCAAGCGTGATATCAGTCCCGCGGGCTTCGGCATCAGCAGCAGCGTTCACGCATATGGAGGCGGATCGTTCGCCGTCGTCGAGGGAACGTTGTGGTGCGTCGGCGGAGACGGCCTCTACCGGAGCCGTCGTCACGGCGAGGAACTCGACTTGGTCAGCCAGGGATCCTTCGGCGACTTGACGATCGGTGACGGCGAGTTGCTGGCTGTGCGGGAGTCGGAACAAGGTGACGAACTCGTCGCGGTATCGCTCACCGGTGCTCCGCAGATGCGGACTCTCGCCGTGTCCCGAGGGTTTCTCGGTGCGCCTCGGCCAGGTCCGGAGTCGTTGGCCTGGACCGCGTGGAGCGAGTACGACATGCCCTGGGACGCGTGTGAGGTGTGGGTGGCCTCCTACTCGCCGCGTGGTGTCATCGAGGACCCGGTGAAACTGGCCGGCGGCCCGGATGAATCGGCGGTGGAGCCGCGGTGGGGACCCGACGGGGCGCTGTACTTCGTGTCCGACCGTAGTGGCTGGTGGAACCTCTACCGGTGGGATGGCCTCAAGGTGGAGGCGGTGGCACCGATCGCGGGTGAGTGCGCCGCGGAGCCATGGGAGCTGGGTTACGCGTCGTACGGCTTCCTCGACGACGACCGGATCGTCGTGGCAGTGCAGGAGGGGCCGCGACACCGCCTTGTCGTCATCGAGCCCGATGGCACTGTCCGCCCGGTCGACCTCCCGTACACGTCGATCAAGCCGTACCTGGCCGTCCGAGGGAGGACGGTGGCGTTGATCGGATCGTCACCGACCGCAGCCCCGCAGGTCGCGCTCGTGGATCTAGCTGGCGCCCATCCCCAGGTCGAGGTGCTTGCCAGGCCCGAGCACGCCGAACTCGACGGGGCGCGAGTATCGACGCCGACGGAGCTGCGTGTTCGAGTGGCAAGCGATCGGGAGGTGCTTGCCCTGGTGTATCCGCCGACGGGCTCGGCGGCGGACTGGCGGGCACCAGTGATCGTTCGGGCGCATCCTGGGCCTACCGCCTCCTGCCTGCTGCGCCTCGACTGGCAGACGCAGTTCTTCACCAGCCGCGGGTTCGCCGTGATTGATGTCGACTACCTCGGCAGCACCGGCTACGGCCGGGGGTTCCGGGAATCGCTGTACGGCCGGTGGGGTCTGGACGACGTTGATGACTGCGCGGCGGTGGCGGTTCACCTGCTGTCGACGGGGCGGGCGGTGCCGGGGAAGGTGTTCATCCGTGGGGCCAGCGCTGGCGGATACACCGCGTTGCAGGCGGTGGCACAGGACGGCCCGTTCGCCGCTGCCACCGCCGTGTCGGCAGTCGTGGATCCTGACCGGTGGGCGGAGACGGTGCCGCGGTTCCAGCGGGCGCACGCGATGCGGCTGCGAGGTGGTGCCGGCCGGGTCCGTGCCGCCGCTGTCCAGCGGCCGGTGCTGCTCATTCATGGCACCGCCGACGAGGTGGCCGTGGTCGAGGATGTGCGCGAACTCGCCGACGAGTTGACATCTCTCGGTATGGCGCCCGAGGTGTTGCTCCTTCCTGATGTTGGTCACTATGTGGCGGCGTCCAGCCAGGCAGGTGCGGCGCTGGAGGCGGAGTTGGCTCACTACCGCTCGGTGATGGCGGATACGGCCAACGGTCACGGGGGTTACACGGCTGCCAGCGGTAGTCGGTGACGCATGTACTCATCGAACTCGCGGACCTCCGGTTCGCACCGGTAGGGCTCGAGGTCGGCCTGTACCTCGACGATGCGCTGTAGGCAACGGTGTGAGCTCGTTCGTGCGGCGTGGTCAACTGCCTGGCGTGCGGTCGCGCAGGCTTCGTCGATGCGGCCGGCTGCGGCCAGCGATGAGGCCAGGAGCGCGGTGTCGATGGCGAGTCGCCGGACGTGGGTAGGGCTCAGCGCGGTGAGGGCATCGCCCAGGTGCTGCTGGGTTTGCTGCGGTCGGCCGAGGTCGTGGAAGCAGTGGGCGATCTCGTCGGCGAGGTACGCCGCGTTGAAGTACCGGATCCACGCCGGCTCGTCCTCGGGCTTGCTGCGAGCCAGTTCCTTCTCCGCGACGCCGACGTGGGTCAGGCAGTCGCCCTCGCGTCCAAGGCGGGCGTGCGTGCGCGCCACCACCGCGTGCAGCGCGGCGGCCACAGCGGGAGTCGCCTGGGTCTCGCTTCCTCTCACCGCCGTCAGCGCCATGCGATGTGCCGGCTCGGGGTGGCCGCAGTGCAGCGCGAGGTGGCCGATGTTCACGGCGAGTAGGTAGCTGCCGTACAGGCGGTCGTCGGCGGCTTCCGTCAGACGTAGAGCGCGGAGGTAGCGGCGCTGGGCGAGGCCATGGGCGCCGGTGTCGACCGCCTGGTACCCACAGAGCTCGAAGAATCCCGCCGCCAGGGTGTAGAGGTGCCGACCGACAGCCTCGGAGGTGGGGGTGTTTGCCAGTAGCCGGTTCAGTTCGCCTTCGACGTACCGCTGCACCTGGGCGTGGACTCGTCCGGCGCCGTGGGTGTGGTCCAACTGCCGGAACATCGCCAGAGCGGTCTCCGCCGAGTGAAGGTCCTCTTCGTCAACCTGGTCAGGCGAGCCGGGCCGTCCGGCCATGGACAGCCGGGGTCCCGCTGAGGTGTTCAGCCAGTCCAGGGCGGCGCGATCGAGGACACCGGGTTGGAACGGAACCCGAGCGACCATCTCGGCCAGCCCCGACGATTCCGCCGGGCGATTGGACAGCAAGCTGCCGAGGCCGGCTGGTGAGGCGGTGGTCGGCTTGCCTTCGCTGGTTCGGTTCTTGCCAAGCAGCGGTAGCAGGCGCATCAGGGAGCCGCCGGTCGCCAGCGCCTTGTCGCAGGCCTCGACGAACTCCCGGGAGGGGAACCGATCGGCTGTCTCCACGCGACGCACGAGATCGGCACTGAAACGGATCATGGCGCCCAACCGCGCCTGCGAGAGATCGGCGCGTTCGCGCAGCCGACGCAGTTCGGCGCCGAAGAAGTGGCGCTCGGACAGGGATGGCTGGAGCGCCCGCGGGGTCTGGCCCATGGCACCGCCTTTCGGGCTCCTCGCAGCCGATGGCATTGAGCAGCGTGGACATCGCGCACATAGGGTCACTCAGTGTTCAGCGCGGCGCAACCAGGAACGCCGGGAACGGCGTCGCACGACCGCCGGCCATCAAACGGGCCGTATGCGGACAACCACTTCGTCCGCATGCTCGGCATTCACGACAGCAGCTCTGAGGGCGAGGGTGAGGAGAACGGGGCGCGACCACTCGTCAGATCCGCCCTGGATCTTCACGAACCTGGGAGGTGCCAGTGGAGCAGGAAGCAGTTCCATCCGCCCTGACCCGGTGCTGGAGTGCCCCCTGAGGCCGGACACCTCCCGATTTGGCGTCCTGCCGAGGAGGACGAACCCGCGCTTCGGCTCGACAGAGCAAGTACCCCGAGGAGTTTCAGCGCCAGGCCACCGCGCTGATGCTCGGCTCCGGCCGCACAATCCGTGACGTCGGTCCACCCCGCGCGCCGCTGGCCGCCCGCAACGCGTAGCCAATCCCTCACGCGTGGCATTGAGGTGTCGGGTAGCTTGGACAGCCCTCACCATGGTCATCGATAGGAGACACGGTGTCGCACATCGAGCTGGTCACCGGTGAGCTGCGGGTCTTGATGACCGGTGTGGATAGAGCCCAGGGGCTGGCCGCCGCTGCCGACAACCAGGCGCAACAGGTGGCGCTGCGTGCCGCAGGCGCTGGCTTCGCCGCGGTGGCAGCGGGCATGGCCCGGGTGCGAGATGCGATCGCGTCGGTCCAGGGCGGATTGGTCGGCCTTGCCAGATCGATAGGCGAGGCCACGAAGACGACTGCCGCCGTTCCCCGCGAAGCCACTCCCCAAGAGACCATCGCCGTCCTGATGCCGGTCCACGCCGGTGTTGACAGCGCCCGTGACGCGGCGGCTGCTGTCATCACCCAGGTCGGTGAGGCACAGCAACTCGTCGGCATAGTTCTCCACGGCGGGCAGCCCGGTCCACTGCTGCAGTCACTGGAGAGCATCAAACAGGTCCTGGTGTCCGTGGTCCAGCGCGCTGGTTCCGCCCGCCAGGCCGTCGATACGGCCGTCGTCGAAGCGCGGCAACTGGGGTCGGGAAACTGATCGGGGCTGGCGGTCCCACACCGGCCAGCCCTACCCCGTACGCCACCGGAAGCCCGACCCCAACGGCTCCCGCCTCAAGTGACAGCACCTCCCACGGCCGCAACCCGACGGCGTGGAGCAGGCACCCCACCGGTGTTCAGGGCGGGTCGCCGACCGGGCCACGTACCAAGATCCCACCCCGCGAGGACGACACGGTGCGACGATCGCTGGAGCTGGAAAACGAGTGCGCCGACACCCTGGCACGCGAGGGCTACCTGGTGCACCAGAACCCGACGAGACCGGAGATCGCCGATGCACGGCTGAAGACCGGCGACGTGGGGAAGCCGGACAAGGATCCGGATTACCTGGTCGAAGGTCACGTCTTCGACTGCTACTCGCCCACTCCCGCCAAGGCGGTGCGCGGGGTGTGGACGGAGGTCTCGGGCAAGGTGACGAGCCAACAGACCCAACGCGTGGTGTTGAACCTGCAGGACTGGCGCGGTGACCTCGCCGCCCTGCAGAAGCAGTTCGACGACTGGCCGATCGAGCACCTCAAGGAACTGGCGGCGGTGACCCGGAGCGGTGCGATCATTCAGATCGTCCCGCGAGACTGAGAAGGCAGGCAGCAGGTGGGTATCGAATACCGATTGACACTGGCGGGTGACATCCCGCTGGAGCAGGTCGCCTCGGTCGTCGCCCCGGAAGGCGTCGAAGAGTCGGCCCTGCCCGGCTACCCTCGGCTACTCAGCGGCGGTCTCGACGAGGAGCTCGGATACACCGTCACCGTCTCTGGGGGCAGCCACGGCTACTTCGACGCCGAAAACGATGACGGAACCCAATGGGAGTGGGAGCCAGACGTGTACGTCAACGTCGTCTTCCACATGCGCAAGAACGACCAGCCTGAGGCCGCGATCCCCAACATGGTGTCGGCCGTAGGCCGCGTACTCGCCAGCCAGATGGAAGACGCCGCGTTGGTACTGAACGGCAACTGGCTGCTGCTCACACGAGTCGCCGGGACAGTACGTAAGCACCGACCGTCGTGGTGGGAAAACTACGGCATCGGCGACATGATCTTCGAGTGAGCGGACTCTTCGCGTACTTCCGCTTCGGCGCCCAGGCATTGACCACTGTTCCGTTCCTCATGCCGATCCGCGCCACACTTTCGTCGGCACCCGCTGCGCAGCCGCAGGCTGCAGCTAACGCGACCCCACCCCCACCCGACAGATGAAAGCATGGACAACAACAGCGGCTCGACTTGAGCCGGGACAACGACGACAGAGCCACCGCCCGTTTGCATCTGCGCCCCACACGGCCTCGACGACCTCCTCGAGGGAGTGTGGCGACGAAACCCGACCCGGTCAGCCCCGGCATCTCCCGACAAACGACTGGCCCGGCACCGCCCCGCCGAGCGATGGCCAGGCGCGCGCGTCATAGGCTGACACGGCCCGCCCGCATGGATGGGAATTGAGGTCCCACGAGCCGTGCGGGGACGTAGGTTCGTCGGTGTGCTCGACCTGCCACTCGCGTCCGCGTTCACGGTCTTCAACGCCCAAGACTCCGGCTGCCTGTCCTACGGCGTCGAGGCCGCCGGGCGCCGCTGGTTCGTCAAGAAGCCCACCAACCGCAGGCCCGCCTCTCGCTGATCCGGGCCAGTAAACTGCACGCCGCGGTTCGACACCCGGCGATCGTCCGCCCCGAGCGGATCCTCGACGGCCCTGACGGGCCTACCCTGGTATACCCGTGGCTCGACGGCAGCGTGCTCAACCACGCCACCACACACGGGTTCGGACCGCAGCCGCTGGCCCGTTTCCAGCAGCTTCCCGTTCCCGAGGTCGAGGCAGCCATCGACACCATCCTCGACACGCACCTGGCCGTTACCGCAGCCGGCTACATCGCCGTCCACCTGGCGGCTGCTTCCTGTACGACTTCACCGCCCGCCGGATGCGCCTGATCGACCTGGACGAGTACCGGCCGGGCCCCTTCGTCCTCGACGCCGACCGCCTCCCGGGCTCCCGCCGATACATGGCCCCGGAAGAGTTCGTCCGCGGTGCCGTCACCGACCAGCGCACCACCGTCTACACCCTCGGCCGCACCATCCACCACCTTCTGGACTCCCCACACCGCTGGCGGGGATCGCCGGCCCAAGCCAAGGTAGCGGCCCGTGCGAGCCGTGCGGCACCCGCAGACCGATACTCGGACGTGGCGGGCTTGGTCGCAGCCTGGCGATCCGGGCTGATGTCGTGAGGCAGCGCGACAGGGCTATGGGTCATGTTGTTCGTGCCCTCCGCCGAAGAGCCGCCACCGGACCGTGGGCCCCGGCGATCGGCGCTTGCATGAGCAACGGCCGAACAGCGGGAGTGTTCGATCGGCAAGCCGACAGATGCGACCCAATGTCTACCTTCTTCCGTAGTTTGGTGAGCACCGCTCATGCAGGAGGACGGATGCCCCACGTCCGCGTTCGGATCGATTTCACACCGCTTGCCGACGACGACGAGTTCGTTCTCGGCGAACTGACCGACGATCTAACGGACGAACTCCGCGAGATCGGCGAGGTGGAGCGCGTCGAACGCCCGGTTGTCGAGCCAAATGCCAAAGGCGTCGCAGAGCTGGCGATCGGTGTGGTGACCGTGCTGGTGGGCACGGAACCCGGCTACGTGCAGGCGTTGGTCGAGGTGGTTCTGGCCTTCCTCCGACGCCACGACGGGCGCCGGGTACACCTGCGGGTCGGCGACATCGAGCTGACGATCGACCAGCCCACTCACGGCCAGATTGATGAACTGATCAGCACGGTACGGGCCGCGATCGAGCGGGCCCGCCCCTGATGGGACGGCATGCCCTGCTGCTTGGCACGGCCACTTACCACGTCGACCGTGAGCTCGCGCCCCTTCCGTCGGTACATCACGACGTAGCGCAGCTCAAGACGTTGCTGGACGGTGCCGGCGAGTTCGACACCGTACGCGCTGAACTCGACCTGCCGGCGGAACACCTGCGCCAGTCCGTCGAGGAGTTCTACGGCGCGCGCCGCAGAGACGACCTGGCCCTGCTCTACTACTCCGGCCACGGGGTGCTACACGGCGACGGGCAATCACTGTTCCTCGCCGCGACGGACACGGTCAGTGGAAGTTTGCACGCATCCGCGCTGGACACCGACGGCACCCTGCGCCATTTGCTCAACGACACGAAGGCCAGCCAGAAGGTAGTCCTCCTCGACTGCTGCTTCTCCGGCGCGTTCACGGCACGGAACCGATTCCGCGGTGGGGTGCGTGAAGAGCCGCGCCGCCTCAAGCGTCAACGTGGAACCTTCATCCTGACGTCAAGCACGCACATGAAGGCGTCGAAGGCGCAGGGACCGGATCGCCCGTCGGTCTTCACCGAGGTGCTCCTCGAGGGTCTGCGCGGCGCGGCCGAAGGGCCGTCCGACGACGGTTGGATCACCAACAACGACCTCTCCCGATACACCCTGACCGAGATGGCGCGGCGCCGCCAGCAAACACCGGTCGAGTCGAGTGAGGGCGTCACCGAGCCGATCAGACTGGCGACGGCACCAGGATCCGCCGCGGCAGCGAGACAGGTCGCGGCCGTCACGTCGAGCCCTGCGGACGAGGCGCCGTTCGACGCGGACCAGTGGCGCCGCCTCGTGACCTACTACATCAACTGTATGCAGCGGTCGACCGTGCTGCAGTCGCTCATCGATCCTCGCGAGACCCGGTCGTATGTCGCCGCGCCACCAGGGTCTGAGGCGGTCTTCACCTCGGAGACGCCCGTCAAGCTGAATGGTTCGGCAGCCGAACTCGCCGCCAGGGCCCGTGATGGCGGCAAGGAACTGCAGTACGGCTATCCGGTCGTCGCCGTTCGACCGGCCCGGCAGAAGCCAGTGCGGCTCGCCCCACTGCTGGTCTGTGACGTCACCGTCGGCGTGGACGACGTTCTGCACGCCTCCTTCCCACCCCGCCCCAGCGCCGCGCTCGTCGACCTGTTTCAGCTCTCCGACGTGGAGAGCGACGATCTGCTGCAACGGATCGAACAGGCATTCGCGCCGGGTGACCCCACCTCCCTCACCGCCACCGTCGAGGTGCTGGTGAAGACGTTCGGGCTGAACCCGGTGACGGAACTGGACCCGAAGATGCTGGCAGGCACCATCCGGCCGGGACCGGTGAACGGGGTGCAGAACGCGGCGATCATGTACACCGTCGACGCCGCCGAGTCGCCGCAGCGGCAGCTCGTCGACGACCTACGCGGCACGATCAAGAACCCTCGGCTCATCGACCAGACGGCACTGGGCGCTCTGGCGCGCCGACCCGACGAGGCGACCGCGACGTCGGTCGTGACGGTGGCGATGAGCGCGACGAACGAGGCGCAGGAAGAGATCATCCAGGCGGCGATGTCCCAGCCGTTGACGGTGGCCCAGGGGCCGCCGGGTACCGGCAAGAGTCAGCTCGTCACCGCCCTGCTCGCCACCGCCACCGCAGCCGGTCAGAGCGTGCTGATCGGCTCCACGAGCAACCAGGCCGTCGACTCGGTGCTTGACCGGGTGACTGACCTGATCGGCCCGGGCCTGCTGCTGCGTACCGGCAACAAGGAACACCGTTCGCAGGAACCCACACACGTCGCCGACATCCTGGCCGCGTATCCACCGACGGACCGGCCCGCCACGCCGGACGACCGGACCCCACCGCATGAGTTGCGACTGCTCGCTGACGAGATTGCCGGCCTCCGTGCCGAGTTGGACGAGCGGCGGCTGCTCGAACGCGACCTCGCGGACCTCGCCGTCGAGCGTGACGCTGGCTCAGACGCCGGTGGGGCCGCGCTGCCGACCGACAACACCGCGCTGGAGCATCTTGTCCAGCTGACCGATCGAGCGCTCGCCAGCAGGTGGTTCGGCTGGTGGTACCGGTGGCGGCTGCGGTCGTACCAGCTCGTCGGCCGGAACGCCATCGAGGCGCTCGCCGAGCGGGCGGTGATCGAGCTGCGCTGGCGAGAGCGCCAGCAGCGCCTCGCCAAGCTACCCCACGCCGACGGTTCCTGGCGGAGACTGGTCGACCTGATCAGCACCGAGCGACCCGCTCTCAGCATCGACCTGTTGCGGGCCCAGATCGCTCGGCGGGTAGCTGCGGGCACACGCCTGCTCCAGGATCGAGCCGATGAGATGTCCAGGCCGCAGTCGGACAGCTGGGCCTACTTCCCGGAACTGCTGCGGGTGCTGCCGGGCTGGGCGGTGACCGCCCTCTCCGCCCGACGCCTGAAGAGAAGCCCCGCCATGTACGACCTCGTGGTGATCGACGAGGCGGCGCAGTGCACCATCCCCGCGATCCTGCCCATGCTCTATCGGGCGAAGCGCGCCCTGCTCATCGGGGACCCGCGTCAGCTCGCGCCCGTCGTGGACCTGCCCGAACCTGACGACGTCACCGAGCGGGCCCGCGCCGGTCTGAGCACCGGTTGGCTCGCCAACCGGCGGCTGACCTACACCGCCCATTCCGCGTACGACGCTTTCGCCGCCGCGTCGGGCACCGCACTTCTCCTCGATGAGCACTACCGGTGCCACCCGAACATCATCGAGGTACCCAACCAGGAGGTCTACCAGGGCCGGCTCACCGTACTGACGGATCCGGCCCGACTGGCCGCTGCGGCCGATCCTGCCGTCCGCTGGCGCGACGTGCCTGGGGCGTTCAGCCCCGGGGTCACCGGATCCGGGTTCAATGAGGCCGAGATCGACGCGGTCGTCGCCGAGGTTACGGCCTTGCGCAGCGCGTACCCCGATGCCTCGATCGGGGTGGTCACGCCACTGGCCGTGCATCAACGTCGGCTGGCGGCAGCCCTTCGCAGCGCCGGCCTCACCGACAACCTGCTCTGCGCCACGATCCACAAATTTCAGGGCAGCGAACGGGACATCATGGTCGTCTCACCGGCGGGGGCACACGGCATTCCGGACCGTACCCGCAGTTGGCTGATACACGAGACCAACCTGTGGAACGTCGCCATCACCAGGGCGCGGTCCCAGCTCGTCGTGATCGGCGACCGGTCATGGTGGTCGGGTCAACGCGGACTGCTGACCGCCCTGGCGTCGATCCGTGAGGTCGCCGACGCTCCGCTGGACTCCGCGACCGGGGCGGTGGACCGATTGCACCGTGCCCTTCGAAGCCCCGGCCTCACCGTGCGGCGCGACGTCGCCGTGGCCGGGCGCGCTGTCGATCTGGTGGTACGACGTGACGATGTCGAGCTGACTGTCGTCGTCGACGATCCAGCGGGTGATCCCGCTGGCCGGGCGCTGCGTAAGGTCCTCGCCCAACTCGACATTATCGGTGGTTCCACGCCTGTCCATCGGGTGCCTGCCTGGCGCTGCCTGGCCGAGCCGGAGCAGGTGGCGGCAGAGTTGCTCAGCGAGCTGAGCAGGCAACAGCAGGCGCAGGACGGCGGGTAGGCCAAAGCCGGTACCGCAGCTCGCTGATCATCAACCGGGAATGGTGAGCCGACCAGGCAGAACAGGTAGCTGACCCAGGCGCTTGCGGCCCACCAGATGGAATCACCGATGCCGGACCGCGCCGGCTCGTGGGTGCTCTACGGGTGCTCGGACGACGCCCCGCATCAGTCGGATTCACCACGCCGTCCCCGGATTCGTGCCCTCGTTGGACGACCACCGCAACATCACGACACGCAGGTTGGGCGCGGACCAGCGCGAACCCGGCCGGACGACGCGCGCGGAGTCCGGACCGTCAACACCGCGCGACACTTAGCGTGCGTTTATCCGCTCCTGGGCACTTTTAATCCATAGGTTCAGGGTTCGAGTCCCTGGCGGCCCACCATCTACCGTCTCTGAGCTGCGTAAACGCGGGGAAAAGATCATCGGGCACAACCAGGGCACAGCCTAGCTGTGATCTTGGCTTGCGGGGGTGGCGGGCCGATTGGCGGCAGCTTGGCGTAGGAGCTGCCCGACGACGCCGCGCGGGCGATCCTTCTTCGGCAGCCAGTGGATGTAGGTCTCCAGGGTGATTCGCTGGTTGGTGTGCCGCAGCGCCTTCTGGACGTCCTGCGGTTCGAAGCCGCTGCTCAGAGCGTGGTGGCGAAGAAGTGCCGCAGGGAGTGGAACGTTCCCTCCTTCGGCCAGCCGGCGGCCTCACGCCAGCCCGCCCACAAGCCCGTGTCGACGAGGCCAGGGCTGTAACCCACGTCGTGCAGCCACGCGGAAGCGACCAACACATCACGTTCCCCCGCAACGGCGTCGCTGACGGCGCGGGCCTTTGCCGCTATCGCCTGAACGTGACTCCATCGCCGGGGCAACGGAGCTTCCGACTTGCGACGTGCGATCTCCCCGAGCGACATCGACGATGGCGGCCATGCGCTCAGCGCAAGGACGCTCATGCTCCCCACCATCCCGCCAACAGGTGAGCACGGGTGGCGGCCGGCCGCCGGCGTGTGATCCGACAACTGACGGGCGACACTTCTCCGTCACCTGATGCGCGACAGTGGCGCTGCATGGGGACCGGGGTTTGCGCTGGACGTCAAATCGGTGAGGAAAGCCTGAAGTAGCGGCTTACCCGGCGCGTCCCGTCGGCTCGGATCCACCGGTCCTCCCGAGCTGGAAGCTCCACTGCATCCAGACTGAGGATGGCTGCGGCAGAGCGCAAGTTGCGTTCATCGGTACGGAACTGCACCCACGCCGCGCCCCCGTCGAACGCGGCGGACACCATCAGCCGCTTCGCCCGCCGGTTGGCGCCACTACCCCACAGCGGCGGCGAAAGGTAGGTGGACCCGATCTCCACGCCGGCATCGTCAGCGGGGTCGAAGACGAAGGAGCTGGTACCTGCTACGGCACCAGCGACCTCGATGATCCAGGTGGAACGTAGGCCGTCAGCCAGGCGCCTGGCAAACCGGGTAGCCAGCGCAGCGGCGGAATCAGGAGCCCCGCCGGGGATGTGCTGCCAAACGGGCGGATCATCCAGCACTCGGAACAGGTCGGATGCGTCCCGCTCGGCGCTGTACGGACGCAACACCATGTCGCCGTCAACCATCGGGGCCCGCACCTTCAACGGCCAGTCCACCACGGCATTGTGCCCGCTCGGCTAACCCGCCTGCCTGCCAGGCGGTGAGGGCCGACGGTGACGCGTCGAAGGCGGCGACCGCTCCCCTCGCTCTCATGCCGCGAGAGGCGCGTCGCCTGTCGCAGATCAGTTGGCGGACGCATGTCGCACATCAGCCGACGGAGGACACCCAGGTGATGACCGTCGCCGACAAGTTTTCTGTACGTCTTCAAGGCGGCCATGAACGGGCCGCATGCGCCGCCGCCTGGCGCGCGCCGGCCGCTGCCGCTGTCGCTCCGCGGCCGTCTCGCCGAACGCCGGTGGCTGGCGCGGAGAGCGGGAAGCCCGGAGGGCGGCGGTCGTGGCTTACGGCTACTGCGCCGCCGGCGGGGGCGCTCCGGCTACAGGATGGCCGAAGACCTTCGGCGGGTCACGCCCGTGGGTGGTTGCGGTAGGCCATCCCGCCTGCCATCGACCTGAGCAAGCCGAGCAGACCACCGCCCGCTCCCCTGTGGGGCGGGTCGATGGCAGACGGGATGTTAGAAGCCGCGAACGCTGCTGACGCCTATAAGGTGCGCATTGCGGCCGCTAACCGATAGAGTTCCCGCAGCTTTCCGAAGTGGAGGAGCGTTACCTGTGGAGCGACATCAGTACATACGGGCTCTCGTGTCACAACTGCTTGAGGAATCTCCTCTAACTTCGGAAGTGGTCATTGTCGACGTTCGTCACTTGATGAGTGTAGGTGAAGAGAAGTTGGCCTTCGATACGATGTGCTCATGGATTTATGAGGATTCCCTCTCGATTACTTCGGCTTACTACGAGCGTCTCGTGTCCGCCGCCCAAGAACTGGGCACTCCGAGATCAACAGATAGACTCGATGAGCTTATTGAGGACTGAGAGCGTGTCTCGGGTAGCGAGTTAGGGCAGCGCTTATGGCAGGTGAGCGCGGGAGAAGCCGATGCAGGTTGCCGGCGATGAGCGATGCTGGCCCAATGCATTCCTGATCTTTACAAGGCAGGGTTAAGTTCAAGCCCGGGCGTCGCCTGGGCTCGTGCCCGATACAGGGGTCAACACCAGCCAGCGAAGGCCCCCAGCAGCGCTTGGCCATCTCGCCCGTACTCCCATGACCAGGCGGCACTACGCCCAGCGGTCGCGACTTAGCCCGATTCCCAAGCTGACAGTCGGCATCGCGGGCGACCGACTGTGCGGCACGGCGGCGGGCGAGGGCAACTGTGCAGATGTCCGGCAGCGGCAGCGTGGCGTCCGAGGCGGCCGTCATCGTCTCCCGGTGCAGCAGTTCGGCACCGACCCGCTGGAGCTGTCGGTCGACGCTCAGCTCTCCGGCGTCGAGGTCGATGTCAGCCCAGGTGAGTCCCAACATCTCGCCCTTGCGCAGACCGAGCACCAGGACCAGGACGTACGCGGCGTAGAGCGGGTCATCGTCGGCGCGGGGCGACTCCAGGAACCGCCGCGCCTCGTCGCTCGTCCACGCCTTCCGCTTGCGCTTCCGTACCGGTGGCAGCTTCACCAGGGATGCCGTGTCGCGCTGGCGCCGGCCCGCCCGGCTGCCTACCGTGTCGAGGTCCTCGCCGGCACCGGGTGAGGCGTGACCGTGAAGGGGCACCCGACGATGGCGGACCTTGGGCGAACTTGGATACCGGCACCTCGCCGGATGGCAGGCACCACGGCCGAGTTCGTCCTGGACGGCACGCCCGGTCGCCTCGTCATTACCGCCGCCGCTGACCGGTCCGCCCACGTCTCGCTGCACGTCGACAAGCACGGCTCCACCCTGGCCGGCCTGACCGACGCCCTGTCGACCGCGATCACCGTCGGGCTACACGCCGGGGCGCCCGTGTCCGAGTTCGTGGCGGAACTACGGCACACTCGCTACGCCCCCGCAGGCCGCACCGGCGACCCCGAGGTGCCAGAAGCCACGTCGCTCAGCGACTACCTCGCAAGCCGGCTCGCGCGCACCCACGGCGACATACGAGGACGCGGGGCGTATTCGCCCAACAACTAGCGCGCCGCGCGGTCCCTGCTGCGGACGCGGCGCCGCCAAAACAGCCAAGCTGGCGCACACGCTCCGGCGGCCGCCCGCCCCGCGTCGAGCCCTACCCCAGCGCCTTGACGGCCGGGCCCGCCGCGGCCCGCTCCCGCGTGATGCGGCGCCGGGTCGGCAGCCCGAGCGTCGGGTTGGCGACGCCCCAGGCGGCCCCCTTGCAGACCAGCTCCTTGTAGACGGCGGCGAGTCGTCCGGTCAGGACCGCCTGCACGGCACGGTCGTCGGCGGTGACGTACTGGATCAAGCCCTCCTTGCGGCCCAGGGAGATGCACTGGTTGAAGTAGCGCAGCGGCGTGTCCGGGAGCTTCCCGCCGGTCAGGCGTGCCGCGATCGCGTCGGCGGCCTGCCACGCCGTGGGGATGCCCGAGGCGCACGACATCCGCAACGGCTTGTTGCCCGGTCCCATCGCGTGGGCCGCGTCGCCGACGGCGTACACGTCGGGGTGCGAGACCGAGCGCATGGTTGCGTCGACCACGATCTGGCCGGTGCCGGTGACCTCCAGGGCGGTCGCCTTCGCGATCGGATGCACCACGAAGCCGGTGGTCCAGACGGTGACTGCGGCCGGGATGGTCTTGCCGTCGGCCGTGGCGACGCCGTCGGCTTCGACGCCGGTGACGGCGGCGTGCTCGTGCACGGTGATCCCGAGCTTGCCGAAGACCTTCCGCAGGTGCGCGCGGCCCTTTGGCGAGAGCCAGTCGCCGAGACCGCCGCGGACGGCGAGGGCGACGTCGAGGTCGGGGCGGGCCTCGGCGATCTCGGTCGCGGCCTCCAAACCGGTGAGGCCGCCGCCGACGACGACCACGGTCTGCCTGGCGTCGAGGCGGGCCAGGCGCTCGCGCAGTCGGAGTGCTCCGGAACGGCTGGCGATCTCATGGGTGTGCTCGGCAGCCCCGGGGACTCCCTGGGCGCTCCAGCCGCTTCCGAGGGCGTAGACGAGCGTGTCATAGGCGAGTTCCTCGGAGCCGTTCGCGTCGGTGACGGCGACGGTCTTGCGGTCGACGTCGACGCCGGTGACCCTCGCGAGCCTCAGTTCGACGCCGGTGCCCGCGAACATCTCGCTGAATGGCCGGGGCTTGAGGTGCTGGCCCACCGCCAACTGGTGCATCCGGACGCGTTCGACGAAGTCGGGCTCGGCGTTGACAAGGGTGACGGCGACGTTCTCGCGGCGGAGCCGCTTGGCGAGCCGGCCGGCGGCGACGGCTCCGGTGTACCCGGCTCCGAGGACGATGATGCGGTGCTGCATTTCCCTGCTCCTGTCTTCCGCGGGTTCGCCACTTGAACCGGACGGCCCGCCGTTTCCTGACAGGAGCGCCATGTGAAGCACCTCACACGACGGCTAGAAGGCGTTGAACAGGGGCTTCCCGTGGTTGCTGGCCGTCCAGTGCGCGGTCGCGCGTTCGAGCTTGTCGGGGTTGACCTGGCTGCGGAACGCGGCGATGCCCTCGGCCGTGACCTCCAGGCACATGACGCCGATGACCCTGCCGTCCACGACCGCCACGACGGCGGGGTCACCGTTGGCGGTCCAGGCGTAGACCTCGGGTGCACCGCCGGCCAGGGCGCGCTTGGCCTCGCCGGGTTTGAACAGGCCCCGCAGGAACTTCGCGACCGCCACGGTGCCCTCGAACGCCTTGGCCCGGGCCGGAACCTTCCCGCCGCCGTCGCCGATCGCGATGGCGTCCGCGGTGAGCAGGCGCACGAGCGGCTCGGTCTGGCCGCTGGTGGCGGCCGCCAGGAACTCCTCGACGATCCGCCGGGCGGCTGCCTCGTCGATCTCGGTGCGGGCCTTGCCGTCCGCGAGGTGCTTCTTGGCGCGGTGGAAGATCTGCTGACTGGCAGCCTCGGTGATGTCGAGGATCTCCGCGATCTCTCGGTGCGGGTAGTCGAAGGCCTCCCGCAGCACGTACACCGCCCGCTCCTTCGGTAGGAGGCGCTCCAGAAGGGTGAGGACCGCGTACGAGACCGACTCGCGCTGCTCGGCGGTGTCGGCCGGGCCGAGCATGGGGTCCCCGGCGAGCAGCGGCTCGGGGAGCCATTGACCCACATAGGTCTCGCGGCGCGCCCGTGCGGAGGTGAGCTGGTTGAGGCACAGGTTGGTGAGGACCTTCGTCAGCCACGCCTCGGGGACCTCGATGCGGTCGACGTCGGCGGCATGCCAGCGCAGGAACGCCTCCTGCACGGCGTCCTCGGCCTCCCCCGCAGATCCGAGGAGGCGGTAGGCGATGGCTTCCAGGCGCGGCCTGAATGCCTCGAACCGGTCGGCATCGTCCGCGGTAAGGGGCATGGTCCGAGCCTAACCAGCTACCTCGACTCTGCACCGCCGGCAAGCCACCTGTCATGGCCCTACCTGGGCCCTGCTGTCCTCGCCACACCGCACGCCAACGGCAAGCCGGTCACACGACCTCGACCGACGTCCGTGGGCAGTGCAACCAGGCGGTTCGGTGTCGTCCGCCTGCTCCTGGTCCTCAAGCGCTCGGCAACTCGATGGAGGTGGCGTAGACCGTGGGCTGCCGAGGCTCCGCTCCGGACGTCGGTGAACAGGCGCAGGTCCAAGCTCCCTTTCCTCGATCTTCACCAGCCGCCCGGGAAAGAACAAGACTGTTTCCCGCTCTGGGACGTGCGGGTCGACGACGCCGAGCATCCGGCGCGGGAACTGCGCCGGATGCACGGCGTCTTCCAGGAGGAGGTGCTGCCGACCATCCAGCAGCTGCCCACCCGCGACGACCCCATGGGCGAGGCCGCCCGGCAGGCCCTGGGGTAGCCCGCGTCCGCAGAAGATCGGCTCCGCTGAATTCCGGACGATCTTCGTACAGGTGGCTGCCTTCTCGTCGAATGCGGACGAGCAGCCTTCGGCCGTTGCAACTGGTCGGCCAGGACCCGAATCCTCTGACGGGCTCATCGCCTCTTACCTGTGCCGGCGAGACACGCCGGCGGAGAACTGGAGGATGACATGGAGCTCGTATGGTGGGTTGCCATCGCCGTCGGAGCCCTCGTGGTCTGCATGTGCGCCGTATTCCTGCGGCGGCGGAGGGGACGTTCCCGTGGCTGAGACGGCATGGCCGAGCGAGCAGTTGGTTCTCGCCGCCCAGCGCGGGGACATCGCGTCGATCACCGCACTGGTCTGCGGCTCGTACCCGGGCGTGCGGCGGTTCGCGCACACGCTGTGCGCCACGCCCGAAGATGCCGAGGATGCGGCGCAGGAGGCGTTGATCATCCTCTACCGCAAGATTGGCACGCTGCGTGCCTCTGGGGCGCTGGCATCGTGGATGTTTCGGATCGTACGCAACGAATGCCTGCGCCAGCTGCGGCTCGTCGGCCAACGCCCTGCGCCACTGGCCGACATCGCCACGGCGTCGGCCGAGGACGAGGTGCTGCAACGCCTCGAAGCCGGCCGCGTCGCCGAGGCGATCGCCGCGTTGCCCGCCGACCAGCGTCATGTGCTGATCATGCGGGACATCCAGGGCTTCCCGGGCCGGGCCGTCGCCGACGCGCTCGGCCTCAGCACGGCCGCGATGAAGTCCCGGCTGCACCGCGCCCGTGCCTCGGTGCACCGCGCCCTGCAGGGAGGAATGATCGATGGTTGACGGTCCCTCGTTTGCCAGCCAATCGCTGGCGCGGCACCTCGCCCGTGGCCTGGTCGGGTTCGGCGGGCTGATCGGCTCGATCGCACTCCTGCCAGTCGTTGGCCCGGTGAGCCTGCTGCTGTTCCCCGTTGGCCTGCTCGCACTCCGCGGATGTCCAATGTGCTGGGCTGTCGGCCTCGTACAGACGCTTTCGAGGGGGCGCCTGCAGCGCTCCTGCACCGACGGTCGCTGCGAGCTGAAAAGAAGGACGACGTAGGGGCGACGGCGAACTCGACTCACTGACCCGCCGGAATGCGTCGCGGTCCGGGCGGCGCCGCTCCCCCCGTTGGCCGCTCGGGCGGCGCCACTCAGAGCATCGCCACCGGCACCAGGCGCATCGCCTCGACGCCGTCAAGGCGTTCGATCTCGGGTAGCCCGGTCCCACCCTTCCCGTTCAAGGGAAGCTGGAGCCGCAGCGAAGCGCGCGCCACCTGCGAGTCGAGTTGCGCGGCCAGATCGCCCTTGCCCTGGCACTGCTTACGCAGGCGCTCGTAGGCGGCGTCGCGCTCCTCGAACTCGATCGACTCCGCGCGGGGTAGCGCCCGGACGGCTTCCTCTACGGCGGCTCGCTGCTTTTCCGTAGCCGTCGGTTCCAGCCGGACGATCGCCCCGATCCGCGACGGCAGGGGATCAGCATCGGCGATCTTGAGCCCAACCCACTCGACGCCGTCGACCGTACCCATCACCAGATCGACTGCCTCGGCGACCGATGCGTCCGTGACAGTCGCGTGAAGGGACTCCGGCAGGTTCTCCGGATCCAGGTCCGCCACCAGGTCCGGCGAGTCCTTCCGCAGTTTTTCGTAGGCCTGCTCGCGGGTCTCGAAGGCGACGCCCTCCACGCTCGGCATCGCGCGTAGCCGCTGCTCCACCAAACTTTTCTGCGCAGCCGTCACATCGCGGTCCAACAGGACGGTCAACGTCGTGTGCCCGGCGTCCTTCGGCTCGGAGGTGCAAGCGGACAGAGCGACCAGGAGCAACAAGGCCAGTACCGGCGCGACGCGACGCATGGGTCAGATCGTAGGTGGGCGCGAGGCATCGAATGACCCCAAGGTCTTGGCCGGAAACGGCTGGCCGGGTGCGTTCCCGCCGGCCTGCACTACCGGTTCCTCGGCTGGACGCGTTCGCCAGGGGCCATAGGCTTCCTGCATGGCAAGCGTGGATGGACTCGTCCAGCGCATCGATGAGCCGGAAGAGGACGACGACGGCACCGAGGTCTACGACATCGTCGACGACCTCGTGGCCAGCCGCGACGCGGCGCTGCTGCCTGCCCTGGAAGCCCACCTCGACCGTTACCTCGGCGAGGGCAACTTTTTCGCTCGCGACGCCATCGCTACCGCGTTGGCCCGCATCGCCGGAGTGGAGTCGTTGCCGGTCCTGCTTCACACGGCAGCTCGGGACCTGGGGGACGACCAGGACGGGTTGTCCGCCGAAATCCTGGACCTCGTCGAGGGTGCCCCTGTGCGAGCCCGGCACATCCTCACCCAGCTCAGGGCGGATCCGAAGGTACGGGCGAAGGCGATGTGGGCAGCGCAGTTCCTGCCAGATCGTTAGCGCTGATCTTGGCTTGTGCGAGTGCCGGGGCCGTTTGTCGGCGGCCTCGCTGAGCATCATCGTGCCCCCGCGCAGGCCGAGGGCTTCCCGGATTCGAAGCGTGCCCCGCGTAACGCCTCCGGCGACGACATCGCCCTATACCAATGGAGCGGCGATCTTGCCGCCCGCCCCGGCGCCGGCCTCCGATCACAGGCCGCCGGCCCGCCGGGCATCACGGGGTATCAACCGAAGGGAGACCGCGCATGCGGTTCCGCACAGTGGCCCGCTCGGCCCTGGCGTCGACACTGGTCGCGGCGGCCGGGCTCGTCGCCGCCGTCGCACCCGCCCAGGCCGCGGACACCAGCACGGCTCTGCAGGGGGTGAAGTTCGTCAAGGACATCGCCGCCGGGAACGGCCGGCTCTTCATCTCCGCCAGTGACCGGATCGTCGTCGCCGACGACAGCGGCACCCCGGTCGGCGCCATCACCGGGCTCGTCGAGCCGAACGGCCTGGCCGTCACGCCGGACGGCAGCCGCCTCTACGCGGCGCTCAACGGCTCGAACGAGATCGCCGAGATCGACACCGCGGCCCTCGCCGTCACCCGGCGGTTCGACCTGGCCGCCTTCCCCTACCCGACGTACCTGTCGCTGGCAGGCGACCGTCTCTGGGTCGGGCACGGTCCGACCAACAGTTGGAGCGGCGGTGTCGTGGGTCTCGACCTGTCCGCGACGACGCCCGAGCCGGTCCGCATCGCCAGCGGCCTGTACGGCCCGCCGATGGTCGCCGCCGCCGGGTCCACCGTGGTGGCCGGCGAGAACGGGATCAGTCCGGCCGACCTGTACGTGTACGACGTCAGCACCACCCCAGCCACCCTCCGCGGGGTGATCGACGGCCACACCCACAGCCTCGGCCGCCTGCGGGACATCACCATCACGGCGGACGGCTCGAAGGCGATCACCGCGTTCGACTCGCCGTACCGGTACGACATCTGGGACACCGCCAGCGTCACCCGCGTCGGCGCGTACGGCGAGGAACCGACCTTCGTCGGCTTCCCGCACGCCGTCGCCCTCAGCCCGGACGGCGCCCACGTCATCGGGGCACGCGCCTCCCGTGACCGCATCGAGCTCGCCGGCCCCCGCATCGCGGTGTACGACGCGGCGACGACCACGAAGCAGCACACCGCCGACAACCCGGCCGGCCAGGTGGTGGAGGGCGCACTCACCTTCTCCGGCACCGACGCCTTCACCGTGCTGCTGGAGATGTCCACCGGGCGCTACACCCTGTGGCGGCTGCGGGGTGCCACCCTGGCGCCGTCCTCGGTGACCGCGACCGCCCCGGCCACCGGGACCGCACTCGTCCCGCTCACCGTGACCGGCCGGCTCACCCTGTCCGACGGGTCGGCGCCCGGCGCGCAGCCGCTGGTGGTGACACGCCGGCACCCGGACGGAACCAGTGCGACGCTCGCCCCGCTGACGACCGCCGCGGACGGCACCTTCAGCATCACCGACACGCCGCCGGTCGGCGGAACCCTCCACTACGAGGTGCTCTGGGACGGCAACTCGGCCTTCCGCTGGAGTCAGGCGGCGGCCACCGTCGAGGTGGCCCGGCAGCCGTCCACGCTGAGCCTCACCGGGCCGAGCACGGCCAGCACCGGCCGGCAGCTCCGGTTCAGCGGCGTGCTGGAGACCCCCGGGCGGCCACTCACCCCGGGCACCACGCTGAGCGTGTGGCGAATCGTCAACGGCGAGGACATCACCACGGTCTACCTCCCCCCGGTGACCCCGGCCGAGGACGGGAGCTTCCGTTTCACCGACACGCCAGGCGCGGCCGGCGAGTACACGTACACCGTGCAGTGGGGCGGCGACCAGACGTTCCTGTACGCGCGGGCCAGCCACGTCGTCGTGGTCCGGTAACCCGCACCGTGGCTTCGATGGGGCCGGTCTCCGTCCGGGGGCCGGCCCCATCCCGTGTCAGAAGTACGCGGGCTTCGCTGAGCCAGCGGCTACGGTTGGCGGATGACGTCGCCTCAGGCCGTCAGATCGTGGCCGCTCCGGTGCCAGGACGCGGGCCACGGCGTGACAGGCGCCGGCGACGAGCGGCAGCAGCAGGGTCGCGCCCGCTGCGGCACCGCCACCGGCCTGGGGTACGCCGGCCGCACGCAGGCGCCGCCAGGCCCACAGCGAGAACGGGGCGACGACCAGCGGCGCGGTCACCACGCCGGGGGTGTATCCGCGGGTGACCACGGCCTGGGCGACGTGCCCGCCCGCGTGCAGGCCGAAGCCGACCAGGGCGGACTGGTAGAAGCCGCTGCGCCCGCCGGTGCGAGCGCCCCGGGCCGCCGCGGCGGCCATCACGACGCCCATCGCGCCGATGGCGATGCGTGCCTGCGCCGGGCTGACCCGGAGGTGGTCCCACACCCGCTCGGGCACCTGCGGGAAGCGGGCCCGCAGCCGTGGGCGGGCGCGGTCGAGCCAGCCGCCCATGGTGGCGAGTTCCTCGGCGTCGTGGATCGCCCAGGCCGCCAGCAGCCCCCAGGTGGCCGCTGCGGGGAGGGCTCGGTCCCTCTGCGAAGTCATGGAACCTATAATTTACGATACGTACCGTAAATTATAGAGGATGTGACGTGGCGAACGACCGAGGCCGACCGCGGCGGCCGGAAACCGACGCGGCGATCCTGCGCGCCACCCTGGACCTGCTCCGCGACGGCGGCTACCGCGCCCTCTCCATCGAGAAGGTGGCCAGCCGCGCCGGCGTGACCCGGCCGACGGTCTACCGTCGCTGGCCCGACAAGGCCAGCCTGGTCGTCGACGCCCTGGCCGAGGCGGTGCCCGTCGCGCCCGCCCCGGACACCGGCGACACCCGCGCCGACCTGCACCAGCTGGCACGCGGCCTCGTCGACCGACTCGCCGGCCTGGCGCCGGTCATCCTCGGCGTACTCGCCGACAGCATCGGGCGCGACGACCTCGCCGCGCCGCTGCGGGAGCGGTACCTGCGTCCCCGCCTCGGCACCATCACCGACGTCGTCGAGCGCGGCATCGCCCGTGGCGACCTCCCGTCCGACACCTCGCCGGCCATCGCGCGCGATCTCCTCGCCGGCCCGCTCGTATACCGCTGGCTGGTCGACGGCACCCTGACGGACACTGACGTCCACGAACTCGTCGACACCGCCTGGAAAGCTCTGACCGGCCGGGCCGGCGACGCCGTCGACGCCTGAAACGGGCGTTGTCGATTCGTCCCCAGGAGTGCCGCATGTACGACCGACGCGACCTCGTCCGCGTCTACCTCGGCGCGCAGGAGCGGGGGTTCGGTGGCTACCACCCCGCTTCGTCGGCGTACAACGCGACGCTGAAGGCGCACTACGTGGCGATGCTCGACGGGCTCCAGCAACTCTTCGGCCTGCGGCTGCATCGGGACGGCGTCGACACGCTCACCCACCGGGTGCTGTTCATGTTGTTCTCCTCGACGGCCGACTCGTTCTTCGCGCTGCGCACTCCGTGGTCCGGGTTCCTGGAGGCCGGCCTCCTGATCCGGAAGGTCGAGGAGGCGGGGGCGGAGGGCGAGCGCGTCATGGCGGCCAGCCAGCGCATCGACGCCCTCACCGCCGAGTCGCGCGAGAACCACCTGGAGATGCTCGACGCACTCGTCGCGGTGATGCTCGGCGACCGCGCGGACCTGACGTTCAACACGGCCGACCTGCGGGCGATCGGTGTGGACGACACGGAGCCGAACACCACGGACCACCCGCTCTACGAAGACTGACAGCCACGGCAATCCTGACGTGAGTCCCGAGCCACGTCGGCCCGGCGAGGGGTGAGCGCCGACCCTCTACTGTCCTCGCCATGAGGACAGGGACGCTCGCACGAGCCGCCATCACCGTCACGGCGATCGGGCTGACGGCCGGCTGCGGCGGCGCGGCGCCGCGCGAGGCGCAGGGGTGCCAGGAGTCGGTGCACGAGGCGGAGGCCGAGGTCCGGGTGGACCGCTGGGAGCCGCCGGAGGAGCTGCCGGGTCTCGGCGACTATCCCGAGATCCACTGGCAGGCTCGCGCGTTGGGCGATCCGTGTTCCCGGGCCCCGGGTCCGACCGACTGGGCGTACCAGGCCGTCGTCAGGCTGCATCCGCAGGACGCGCGGAGGCTGGCGGAGCAGTACGACTTCGCGCCCTTCGCGGCCGGCGATCCCGCCCAGGTCGATCCCGGGAACACGCCCGCCGACGTGTGGCCCGACCTGCGGTCGCACGTCCCGGCCGCTCCCCGCTGGCTGCACAGCCGGTCGTACGACCAGGCGCCGCCCGCCACGCGCGGGCGGGTGGCGTTCCTCGACGTCGAGCACCGGACGGTGCTACTCATGCTGAACGACCGCTAGCGGCGGGGACCGCCGGGAGACACGGGACGGCCCCGGCGCGTGCACGCCGGGGCCGCTCGGTGAGGTGTACCTGTCAGCTCAGGCTGGACCAGAAAGCGTACTGGTGGTCGCGGGTGAACTCGGTCGGCTTCCAGCGCCCCGAGGTCAGCGACTGCACGTGCGGGCGACGGTCGGTGAACCGCTGCCAGCCGCCGTCCCGCCCGCCGTTCGGGTTGCCGTCCTCGGCGAACCGCGTCCACGCGCCGATCAGCCGGTCGGCGAGCCGGTCCTGCTCAGGGGTAAGCGCCGGGAAGAGCGCCATGTCGAACTGGTACGCCAGCTCGGCCATGTGCTGGGCTCGCCACGGGAAGCTCGGCTCGTCGTAGCCCACGAACCACGGCGTCTTCTCCTCGGCGAACTCGAACATGTGCGTCTTCGTCCACCTCGACAGCAGCTTCGCGGTGTCGTAGGTCGGCTTCGCCCAGTTCCGGTCGGTCCCGATGGTCGACAGGGCCAGCCCGGCGGAGTTGTCGTGGTCGGACAGGGGATAGCGGGCCAGGATCGCGTCGGCGTCGGCGCCGTACTGCTCCCGGACCGTCGACTCGTACGCCTCCGCGGGGATGGGCTTCCCGCCCGGGTTGACCTCCATCCCGGCGTACATGCCGTTCTCCTCGTCGTGGTTCACACCGACGAGCACGGGGACGCGGTGGAAGCGGCCGGTGCGGAGCGCCTCCGCCGGGCTCAGCGGCAGCAGCGGCGTCCCGGCCACCGGGCGCGGCTCGCCCCACGGCCCGTACGCCGCCAGCAGCTCGGCCACGGTGGTCTCCTCCGAACGCAGGCACGCGGCCACGTCGGCGGCGTCGGCGCAGCCGACGGTCCTGATCACGGCGGCGCTGTCGGCCTCCGCCTCGGCGCGGGTGCGGGAGCCGCCGGTGGCGCAGGGCGCGCTCTGGATGATCGCCCGGTCGAACAGGCCCGCCGACATCGGTGAGGCGAGGTGGTCGCAGACGGCGTACCCGCCGCCGGACTGGCCCATGATCGTGACGTTGCCGGCGTCGCCGCCGAACCGGTCGATGTTGGCCCGCACCCAGCGCAGCGCGGCCTGCTGGTCTTCGAGGGCGAAGCTGCCCGAGCCGTACGCCGAGCCGGCGTCGAGCGCGGGGTGCGTGAGGAACGCCATGACGCCGAGGCGGTAGTTCATCGACACCACGACGGCGTCGGCGGCGAGGCGGTTCGGCCCGTACATGTCGCCGGTGCCGAACATCATGCTGCCGCCGTGGATCCACACGATCACCGGCAGGCCGTCGCCCTCGCGGCCGGGCGTGGTGACGTTCAGGCGCAGGCAGTCCTCCGCCTCGCCGGGCACGCCGACGGGTAGGCCGACGGGCTGGGCGCAGGGCGGGCCCGGGCGGGTGGCGTCGCGCACACCGGGCCAGGGAGCGGCGGGCTCGGGTGAGGTCCAGCGGCCGGGCGGCGCGGCGTACGGGATGCCCTGGAACGAGCGGAGGCCACCGTGGAGGACGCCTCGGACGGCGCCCTTGTCGGTGGTGACGACGGCGGGGTCGCCGGACTTGGCGGCGGCCGGCGGGGCGGCGCCGATCGCGACGGCGGCCAGCGCGGCGGCGGCAAGGCCCGCGAGGGCGCGCTTCCGGAATCGGGCAGGGCTGTCCATGGTGGCTCTCCTGTCGGGTGGACGGGACCGGAGTGGTCGTGCCGAGAACCGTAGGCCAGTTTTGGGCGATCGCGCAAGGCGTTCGCCTAAGGCGTTTGCCTGAGACATTCGCTCCAGAGGTTGCTACCCTGCCGACCATGGGAAACCGGGAAGCGCTCCTCGCCGCGGCCAGGACGTGCCTGCTGGAAAAGGGCTTCGACCGCACCACCGTGCGCGACATCGCCACCACGGCGGGCGTGAGCATGGCCGCGATCGGCTACCACTTCGGCTCGCGGGAGAACCTGCTGTTCCAGGCCCTGTTCTCGATCCTCGACGAGTGGGGTGACGTGGCCGGGCGCGCGCTCGTCCCCGCCGACGAGCCCGGCACGAGCCCCGCCGAGGCGTACGAGCGGATGTGGGACGAGCTTCTCGCGCAGGCCCGCGCCCACCCGAAGATGTGGCTCGTCTCCATCGACCTGTTCCTGCGGGCCCAGCGGCAGCCCGACCTGCTGCCGCAGCTCACCGAGGGCATGCGGCAGGGGCGCAGCGGCATGGCCGCGATCCTGGAGAGCGTCCCCGAGGCCGAGGTGCCGGAACGTTCCGTACGCACCCTCGGCATGGTCCAGCTCGCGCTGATGTCCGGCGTGATCATGCAGCTGCTCTCCGACCCCGCCAACCCCGTCACCGGCGCCGACGTGGTCGCCGGGCTGCGCGCGCTGGCGAAGATCACCGGCTGACCGCAGGGCTGCCCCGCCTCGCCCCGTCGGTCGTCCGCCCGTTCTCCCGGTCGACGCGTCGGTCGTCGCCGCGTCACCGTGGCGATGACGTCCACCACCCACGGGGCACGGCGTCAGCGGCACGGCCGGCGGCGGGGCGTCCCCCGTGGGGAGGAGACGACTCACGCCGTCGCGGGAGGTGTCGCCGGCGGCGGGCCGGGAGCCTGGAACGCGAGGGCGACGAGGAGTCGCCACCGCTTTCAGGAGGACCGATGAGGACGACACTGCGTGGACTGGGCGCGGCGGCCATCGTGGTCGGCGTGGCCCTGGCCGGCACGTCCGGCGCCACCGCCTCGGCGACGGCAGACCGGGAGCCTGCCGGGACCGCACGTGTGACCGGCAGCGGCGAGATCCGGCTGACGTTCGCGCCGGACCATGACGTGCGCAGCTTCAGCTTCGACGCGCGCGCCACCCCGTACACCCGACCCATGCCCGGGGCGCCGCACGGCCTGCCGACCGACGCGACCGGGACCGTCCGGGTCGCCCACCGGGTCGCGCCGGACGGCACCACCGTCCGCTTCGCGGCCCGGGTCGACTGCCTGGTCACGGCCGCGCGGACCGCGACCCTCACCGCCGTGGTCACCGAGGCCGACGCGCTGGCGGCCGACCTCGTCGGACGGCGGCTGGGCTTCAGCGTGTACGACGGGCCGGGCCGCGACCGCGTCGGCTTCTCCTGGACGGTGGTCAACGCCGACCAGGGGCCGGACGGGCAGTGGCGGGAGGGCAGCGTGGGCACCTGCATGGCGCCCGCGCCCTTCGCCCCGGTGACCGACGGCGGCTACCAGGTGCGGCACGCCGAACTGCCGCCGCCACCGCAGGGCTGAACCGGCCGGCGGATGTCGTCGGCCACGACGGCGATCCGCCGGCCCCGCCGTGTCGTTGATCCGGTTGAGCCTGCCCCCACCTGCGGCGACGGTGGGGGCACCCACCGTGAGGAGGCACGCCGATGACCCGTCAGCGCGAAACCGTGGAACTCGACCCGGTCCTGTTCCGTGCCGTCTACGACTCGCCCGCCTCGCTGCCCGGCCGACACCGGTGGACGACGCCCGAGTCGGACGTGCGACGCATCGAGAAGCTGCTCGGCATGCCGCTGCGCAGCATCGGCGCCCCGCTGTGGGTGAGCGGCGACGAGCCGGACTGCCCGAAGTGCGGCCGACGGGTGAACTGGTACGACATCGTCTCCTCCGCGCTCTCCGGCGTGCACGACCGGATGATGATCGCGACGGTCATCCTCGGCGACCGCAAGTACGTCAACACCGAGGTCCCGGACGCGATCGTCGGGGTGCGCTGCGCCGACTGCCGCACCCCGATCGAGGGGCTGCGCAGCTTCAAGTGCCACAACTGGGCGTACGCCTTCGAGGCGCTGGAGGCCGTCCGGGAGCGGATGACCGGCGCGTCAGTCGTCGGCCGTCAACTCGCGGACGAACCGCAGGCCGGGGCGACCGTCGAGTGACACCTCGCCGACCGGCGTGAAGCCGGTACGGCGCAGCACCGCGAGCGAGCCGGCGTTGTCCAGGGTCGTCTCGGCGGTCAGCCGACGCAGCCCGTACGCCTCGCGGGCCAACGTGGCGACGCGGCGGACGCCGTCGGTCGCCACCCCACGCCCGGCGGCCCGCTCGGCGACCCGGTAGCCCAGCTCGGCCTCGCCGTCGGCGACGTCGACCAGGTTGAACCGGCCCAGCACCGCCCCGTCGGCGTCGACCAGGACGTGGAAGTGGCACGCCCCGGTCTCCTGCTCGGCGAGCAGCCCCGCGTGCCGCGCGTCGAAGTCGGCGAAGTACGCGTCGCCCCGGTCCGGCACCGACCGGGCGAACCACTCCCGGTTCACGCGTTCGAAGCGCACCAGCGCGGCGGCGTGGTGGGCGGCGAGCCGCTGGAGGTTGGGCACCGTGCCACCCTACCCATGTGCAAGGAAGGGACCCTTCCTCTACAAAAAACGCTAGGAAGGTGCCCTTCCTTACACGTCAGCGCTCGCCGGCGGAGCGGCGGGTGGGGCGGCGGCCGGGCGGGGAGGGCGGCTCGGGGCCGGGGTCGGGGACGGGGGGCATCGGCCGGGCCACGGCCCCCGCGCCGGTGACCCGGAGCCGCTCGCCGTGGTGCCACACCTCGATGCCGGTCTCCGGGTCGGCGTCGGGCAGCTCGTAGCGGGCCTCGTCCCGGTTCAGGGTGACCCGCAGCCGGTGGCCGTGCCAGCGCAGGCAGAAGCCGAGCCGGTCGATCCGCGCCGGCAGCCGGGGGTCGAAGGAGAGCACGTCCCGGTCGTCGCGCAGCCCGCCGAAGCCCTGCACCAGCGCCAGCCACGCCCCGGCCAGCGACGCCAGGTGCAGCCCGTCGCCGGTCTTGTCGCCCAGGTCCGCCAGGTCCTGGAGCACCGACTCGGCGAACAGGTCGTACGCCAGGTCGAGGTGCCCGACCTCGGCGGCGAGCACCGCCTGCGGGGAGGCCGACAGCGACGAGTCCCGGACGGTCCGGGCCTCGTAGTAGGCGACGTTGCGCGCCTTCTCGTCGGCCGTGAACTCCCCCGGGCACCGCTGCATGGCGAGCACGAGGTCGGAGCGCTCCGGCACCCGCTCGTTGGCGGGCAGGCCCAGCGCGAAGATCGACTCCGTCTCGGCGAGCCGGTCGAGGTCCGCCTCCGTACGCCGGATCCGCCAGGCCTCGTCGTCCCCGGTCCCGGTCCCGGGCGCGGTCGGCGGCCGATCGGCGGTCGGGGTGTCGTGCACAGCGCCTCCAGGGAGTCCGACGTACCGGGTCGACCGTGGCAGACCGGGCTGAGAGATCGCTGAGACGAAAGTCAGGGTCCCGGCCCGACCAACGCACACTGCGTCCGACTTCCAGGTGTTCCAGGGTTGTCCGCGAGGTAAACGCGGTATGAACGATTGGTGAGGCGAGCCATGGTTGATGCAGGCACGACGGATGTGCCAGAGATCAGCGTCGAGTGGTACCGGGACATCGTCGACTTCGCCGCCGACACCCCGCAACCGGTGCAGTGGTTCGCCGGGCACTTCACCGAGGCCGCGATCCTGCTGCTCGGGGCACTGTGGCTGGTGGCGGCCGTGTCGCGCCTCGGGGGCGGCCCGCGCGGCCGGGCGTACGCCCTGGTGACGCCGGTGGCGGTGGTGCTCGCGTACGGGTGCAGCGAGGCGTTGAAGGTGGTGGTGGACCAGGAGCGCCCCTGCCGGGCGGTGGCGACCGAGCTGGCCATCATCGCGGGGCACTGCCCGCCGACGGGCGACTGGTCCTTCCCCAGCAACCACTCCACGATCGCGGGCGGGCTGGCGGTGGCGACGCTGCTGCTGTCCCGCCGGGTCGGGCTGGTCGCGCTGCCGGTGGCGGCGCTGGCCGCGTTCTCCCGCACCTTCGTCGGCGTGCACTACCCGCACGACGTGGTCGTCGGCGTCCTGCTCGGCGCCCTCGTCACCGCACTGCTCACGCCGCTGCTCGCCCGCCCCGCCGCCGGCCTGCTCCAACGCCGCGCCCGCCATGCCGAGCGCCCCATCCCCACCCGGCCCACATCCGCCCGCCACTAACCCCGCACCGCCCCAGCCCCCCGCCCCCGCTCCCTCCCCGCGATCTTGCACTTCCCGCCCTGGCAAAGCGCACAAATCAGCCCACATCGCGGGCCGCAAATGCAAGATCGCGGGAGCGGGGGGGCGGGCGGGTTAGGGGAGGAGGAGGGTGGTGGCGGTGGCGAGGGCCAGGAAGGGGCCGAAGGGGAGGTGGCTGCGCCAGCCGACGCGGCGGGTGGCCAGGAGCGCGACACCGACCAGCCCGGAAAGCAGCAGGGCGAGCACGAGCCCGGCCACCGGGAGGGCCCAGCCGTACCAGCCCAGCAGGGCGCCGACGCCGAGCGCCAGTTTGGCGTCGCCGAGGCCGAACCCGCGCCGGCCGAGCAGCAGCGTGGTGGTGGCGAAGAACAGCGCCAGCCCCGCCCCGGCCACGGTGGCTCGCAGCCAGGGCGCCGGACCCGCCCCGGCGAGCGCGGCCACGCCGAGCAGCAGCCAGGTGCCGGCCGCGGCGGGCCAGGTGAGCCGGTCCGGCAGCCGGTGCACGGCCGTGTCGACGAAGACGAGGGGGATCGCCCAGCCCAGCCACCAGGCGGTGGCGGCCAGCACCGCGGCGGGCGGACCGACCAGCAGCAGCACCCCGAGCGCCGCCGCCACGGCGAGCTCGACCGCGCCGGGCGGCGGGCCGACTCGCCCCCGGCACCGCCCGCACCGGGCCGCCGGACCCAGCGCCGGCCACGGCCGGGCCAGCCCGATCGGAGCGCCGCAGGCGTCGCATCCGGTCCTGGTGGCCACCCCCGGCGGTACGGCGTACCGGATCGCGGCGAGGCGGAGCACCGGGCCGAGGGCGAGGACGGCCAGCGCCCGCGCGGCACGGGAGGCGACCGGCGGCGGCCCGGCGGGCTCCGCCAGCACCGGCGGTTCGGTCAGCGCCATGAGCGGTCCTCCCGCCGGACGCCGGGGCACGACACGGAGGGTAGTGACGCCCCGGCCGCCCGGTAACGGGCGCGACGGCCAGCGCCCCTCCCGCCGGAATCGCGGAAATGCACGCGGAAATGGCGCGACCACATGAGCGGGAATCCCATGTGAATGGAATGTCGATATGTCGGGGCGGGGGACGGATCGGACCAGACGCCGCGTCCGGGACAGTCCCCGGCGACCAAGACGTCCACTCGCCCGCTGGGCGGACTCCCAGCGCGTCGACTTTCCTGACCGCCCTGCGCAACCCCGCGACACGATTCGACCACACTGCCCGCAATCACCCGTCGCCACCACCTGTCATCACTCACAGTGTTCATCTGAATTGCCTCTGTTGCATCGGCGGACGCCAGCCTATGCTCGCCCATTGGGTGCGGTGCAACCCCGCGACGAAACGACGAGGACGACCCAGGGCTTGCATTTGTGGATATCCGTAACGGCGAATGCGACGACGCTTTCCGACAGGTCCGGATGGCCCCATTCGGCCGCGCCGCCGCATGCCCGGAGACCAGTGCACCGGCCTCCGGACGGCCACCGAGGAGGCACGACGTGCGCGGACGGCAGCTCGGCCGGTCGACGGCCCGCCTGCTCGCCATCGCGGCGATCGCGACAGTCACGGCCTGCGGCGCCGACCCGGCGACGACCACCCGGGCTGCTCCCGCCGGCGGCGCCCCGACCCCGACCCACCGGGACGCCGACGAGCAGGCGGCCAGGAAGGCGGCCCTGGCCGCGTACGCCGGATACCTCGCCGCGTCCCGCACGGCGAGCGGGCGCAGCGACCCCCACCACCCGGACCTGTCGCGGTTCCTCGCCGACCCGCTGCTGACCCGGGTCCAGCTGTCCATCCGCGAGGCGAAGGAGCACGGCGCGATGCGTACCGGCACGTTGGTCTCCGACCCCACCGTGACGTCGGTGAGCCTGGATTCGAGCCCGCCCACCGTGGAGATCCAGGACTGCCTGGACGCGACCGGCTACCGCCTGGTCTACGCCAGGGACAAGCGGGTCGTCCCCGGCACCGGGGGGACCCGGCACCTGGCCACCGCGACCGCCACCCGCTACCCGGACGGCCGCTGGCTGATCAGCGCCGGCGCCGCCCACGAGGACCTGCCGTGCTGACCTGGGGAGGAAGGGTCGCCTCGGCCCTCGCGCCGAGCGAGGCCGGGGCGACCCGCACGCGTACCGCCGGCACCCGGGCCCGGGCGACCCGCCGGGCGCTCGCCGGTGCCGGCCTGGCACTGCTGCTGGCGCTCGGGGCGGCCGTGCCCGCACCCGCGGCCGGGCGCGCGGACCCCGGCGCGGAGTGCCCGCCCGGGCAGAGCGACTGCAGCGTCTGGGACGACGACCCCGGCACCCCGGGCGGTGGCGGGGACACCGGCGGGGGCGGCGACCCGGGTGGCGGCGGGGGCGGCGGCGGGAAGTGCCAGTGGAACGGCCGCACGGTCAAGTGCTACGACGACGTGCTCGGCTGGTTCAACAACGGCGACGGCTGCTACTACAAGCTCTCCGAGCCGCAGCAGGAGGCCCCCGAGGGCAAGCAGTGGTACACGCGCACCTGCAACGGCGGTGACCTCGGCACCGAGACCGACGTCCTGCTCGACGCCCCGCCGCCCGGCTTCGGCGCGCCGCCCGACCCGGAGGAACTCGCCCGGCGGGCACTAGCCAAGATCACCATCGCGGCGCCCCGGATCGCGGTCGCCCCCCGCCGCAGCAACGGTCCCGGCCTGGTCGGGCTGCCGGTCTGGATGTGGGGCAGCAACGACGATCCCAAGTACTTCGGGCCGACCCGGGAGGCGTCGGAGACCGACCGGGGCCTCACCGTGAAGATCACGGCGACGTTCGACCGGATCGTCTGGGACATGGGCAACGGCGGCGAGGTCACCTGCTACGGCGCCGGCACCCCGTACCGGGCCGACGGCCAGCACGCCGGCCAGGACTCCCCCGACTGCGGCTACGACAGCGGCTACCCGAAGGCCGGCGACTACCGCGTGCGCGCCACCACGCACTGGACCGTGACCTGGTACGGCGACGGCGAGAGCGGCGTCATCTCCCTCACCCGGACGACGGGCACCGTCCCGGTCCGGATCAACGAACTACAGGTGGTGTCCGAGTGAGCGCGAGAAACGCGTCGTTCTTGCGAGCCCCGCAGTCCCGAACGGAGGTGGTCCGGTGAGGGTGGCGACCCGGAACGGGACCGGACCGGTGGACGCGCCGGTCGCCCCGCCGAAGGTGGTGCGACAGCGCCGGATGCGGCCCGGGCTGCTCGGCCTGGCCGTGCTGCTGATCGCCCTCGGCGGTCTGGGGGCGGCGTTCGCCGTCACCTCGGTACGCGCCACCGGCAGCTACCTCGCCGTGGCCCGGCCGGTCGAGGTCGGCCGGCAGATCAGCGCCGACGACCTGGTCCCGGTCCAGGTGGCCGGCGGCCAGGGCCTGTCCCCGGTGCCGGCCGGCCGGCTCGACGAGGTGCTCGGCAAGCGCGCCGCCGTGTCGCTGACCCCCGGGACGCTGCTGACCATGGCCCAGCTCACCGACGACCCGCTGCTCGGCCCCGGGCAGCAGCAGCTCGCGCTGGGCCTCGGGCCCGCCGAGGTGCCCGCCCGCGAGCTGCACCCCGGAGACAAGGTCCTGCTGGTCAGCACGCCCGACGGCGACGACGACCGCCCGGCGGGCGCCGCCACCCGGTTCGAGGCGACGGTCATCGACACCGCGACGCCCGCCGACGACGACGAGGTGGTGGTCTACCTGGCGCTCGCCGTGCGGGACGTGCCGGCCGTGGTGGCGCTCTCCGCGCAGGAGCGGATCGCCGTCGTGCTGACCGAGGCGGCCTGAGCATGGCGATCATCGCGCTGGTGTCGGCGAAGGGCTCCCCGGGCGTCACCACCTCGGCCCTGGCCTGTGCCCTGACCTGGCACCGGCGGCTGGTGCTCGCCGAGTGCGACCCGGCCGGCGGGTCCGTCCTCGCCGGCTACCTGGGCGGCGCGCTCGACGGCCCCCGGGGCATCGGCGAGCTGGCGGTCGGCGAGCTGCGCGACGGCAACCTGGAGACCGCGTTCTGGTCGCAGCTCGTCGACCTGGACGCGCCGAAGCGGGAACGGCTGCTGCTGCCCGGCGTCGTCGACCCCGCGCAGGCCGGCAGCGTCACCCCGCTCTGGCAGCGGTTCGCCGACTTCTTCGCCAGCCTGGAACGCGGCGACCCGCCGTACGACGTGCTCGTCGACTGCGGGCGGCTGCGCGTCGTCGGTCCACCGTGGCCGATCCTGCGCGCGGCCTCGGTGGTGCTGCTGGTCAGCCGCGCCCGGCTGCCCGACCTGTCCGGCACCCGCGCGATGGTCAGGGCGATCGAGCGGGACTTCGCCGAGCACCGGGTGCCGCCGGGCAGCCTGCGGCTGCTGCTGGTCGGCGACGGCCACGGCAGCGGCGAGGTGAGCAAGGCGCTGCGGCTGCCGGTGGTCGCCCGGTTGCCGGACGACCCGCGTACGGCCGAGGTGCTCAGCCTGGGCGGCACCGTGCGGGCCGGTCGGCCGCTGATGCGCGCGGCCGGGGCCCTCGAGGTGCCGGTCGGGGCGCTGCTGGAGCGGCGGCGCGCCCGGCTGGCCTGGCCCGTGTCGCAGGGGGTGCCGGATGCGGTTTGAGCCGGTCTCCGCCGATCCGCGCCGACAGCCGCCCGGCACCGCCACCCCGCCCGGTGCCGCTGCCACCGCACCGCCCGGCGTCACCTCCACCGCGCCGCCGCTGCCCCCGCCCAACGGGCGGCACCAGCCGGCGCCACTTCCGGTGCCGCTGGCCGGGCCGCCGCCGGAGCCGCCGCCCCGGGCCCGGGTCGACTTCCACGTGGTCCGCGAGCTGCGCCGGGAACTCAGCGAACGGCTCACCCGGTGGCAGCGCGGCCGGGAGTTCACCGCCGACGAGGAGGACACCGAGCGCGCCCGGCTCGCGGTCGCGGTGGTGGCCGAGTACGCCGACGCGGTACGCCGCGCGGGCACCCCGATGGCGGCCGGCGAGGAGCGGCTCCTGCTCGACCAGGTGACCGCCGAGCTGGCCGGGCTCGGCCGCCTCCAGACGCTGCTGGTCGACGACACCATCGAGGAGGTGCACATCCTCGGCTGCGACCAGGTGCGCGTCACCCGGCACGGCGGCGGCGTCGACTGGGCCGAGCCGATCGCCGACAGCGACGACGAGCTGGTGGAGATCCTCCAGGCGGCGGCCCGCCGCGCCGGGGCCACCGAGCGGTCGCTGTCGACCTCCAAGCCCACCCTCGACCTGCAACTGCCCGACGGCAGCCGGCTGGCCGCGGTGTTCCTGGTCAGCCACCGCCCGTACGCGGTGATCCGCAAGCACAACACGCTGGACGTCAGCCTGGACGACCTCGCCGGCGGCCGGGGCGACCTGGACGAGATGATCGACCCGTTGGTGCGTGACTTCCTGCGCGCCTCCATGCGGGCCGGGCTGAACATCATGGTGGCCGGGCTCGCCGGGGCCGGGAAGACCACGGTCATCCGGGCGCTGATGGACGAGATCCCGGCCGACGAGCCGTACGTGCTGCTGGAGGAGAGCCGGGAGCTGCTGCCGGCCCGCCGCCGGCTCAAGCACCGGGCGGTGATGAGCTTCGAGGCCCGGGAGGGGCACGGCGAGCGCGGGCCGGACGGCCGACCGGCCGGTGAGGTGAGCATCGCCGACCTGATCCCCGTCTCGCTGCGGATGGGCGTGCTGCGGATCATCGTCGGCGAGGTCCGGTCCCGGGAGATCGTCCCGATGCTCCAGGCCATGACGACCAGCCGCGGCTCGATGTGCACCATCCACGCGCGTACGCCCGCCGGGGTGAGCGAACGGATCATCGAGCTGGCGCTGGCGCACGGCCGGGAGATGACCGTCGACCAGGCCCGCCGGATGGCCGGCAACGCGCTCGACCTGATCGTCTACGTCACCGTCGAGGACGAGACCGCGATCGGCGGGCGCAAGCACCGCTTCGTCTCGCACGTCGAGGAGGTCATCGGCGTGGGCGACGGCAACCGGATCACCACCACGCAGGTGTTCGGTCCCGGGCCGGACGGGCGGGCGGTGCCCCGGCACCTGCCCGAGCGGATCCGCGCCCAGCTCCTCCGGGTCGGCTACGACGCCCGGCTGCTCAGCCGGTGGATCGAGGCCGGCACGGGCGCCTGGCGGCGGCCCCGGCAGACCCGGCTCGGGCGGCGGTGACCCGCGGTGCTGGACAACGTCGAACTCGTCGCGGTGGTCTCCGGGGCCGCCTGCGTCGCCGGGCTGCTGCTGGCGGTCGTCGCGCTCGTCGGCACCCGCCGGCCGCCCGGCGGGCCCGGCGCGGGCCGGGGGCTGGAGCGCCTGTGGAAGGGCTCCGGCACCAGCCCGCGCGAGCAGCGGGCGCACCAGGCCCTGCTGGTCGGCGCGCTGGTCGCCGGCGCGCTGGCCTTCCTGTTCACCGGCCTGCCGGTGGTCGGCCTGCTGGTCGTGGTGGCGGTCCCCGGCACCCCGTGGCTGTTCTCGGTCGGCAGGGCCGAGCAGCGGGCCATCGCCCGGATCGAGGCGGTCGGCGAGTGGACCCGCCGGCTCAAGGACGTCTCGGCCACCGGCCAGGGCCTCCAGCAGACGATCATCGGCACGGTCACCACCGCGCCCGAGGAGATCCAGGAGGAGGTACGGCTGCTCGCCGCCCGCCTCCAGGCCGGCTGGCTGGCCCGCTCCGCGCTGCTCGCCTTCGCCGACGAGATCGGGGACCCGGTCTGCGACCATGTGGTGGCGGCGCTGATCCTGCACGTGACCGACCGGGGCGAGCGCCTCGGCGACGTGCTCGGCTCGATCGCGCACGCGGCGGCGGCCGAGGTGGCCACCCGCCGGGAGATCGAGGCGAAGCGCACCCAACCCCGGTTCGCGGTCCGCTTCCTCACCGGGATGACCCTCGCCACCGTCGCGTACGGGCTGCTCAACACCGAGTACGTCAGCCCGTACGGCACGCCCTTCGGGCAGCTCGTGATGGCGGCCCTCGGCGCGGCCTTCGTCGGCCTGCTGGCCTGGGTGCGGTCGATGAGCCAGCCGCGCCGGCCGGCGCGCTTCCTGCCCGCCCCCGACCCGCAGGAGGTGCTCGCGTGAGCGCGAGGAGTGAGCTTGCGAGCCCCGCAGCGGCGAACGAAAGGCCAGCCCCGTGAGCGCGAGGAGTGAGCTTGCGGGCCCCACAGTCGCGAACGAAAGGCCAGCCCCGTGAGCGTGGTGGTCCTCAACTGGCAGCTCGCGCTCGCCGTCTGCGGCGGGGCGGCCGTCGGGCTGGGCGCCTTCCTGGTGGTCCGCGAACTGGTGCCGGCCACCCCGGCGCTCGGGCCCGCGCTGCGCCGGCTGCACCAGCCGCCCGGCGGCGGGCAGCTCACCGCCCCCGCCGACCGGCGGCTGGAGTGGCTGACCGGGCTGAGCCGCTGGCTGAGGCCACCGCACCGGCAGCTCGCCCTGATCGACCGGACCCCCGAGCAGTACGCCCTGTCGATGCTGCTCTCCGCGCTGATCGGGCTCGCCGCCCCGACGCTGCTCGGGGGCACCCTCCTCGCCGTCGGCGTACGGCTGCCGGTGGTCGTGCCCGTGCTCGGCAGCCTCGGGCTGGCGCTGCTCTGCGCCCTGGTCGCGCACCGGGCGGTGCTGGACCGGGCGGACAGGGCCCGCGACGAGTTCCGCCAGGCCGTCTGCACCTACCTCGACCTGGTCGCGTTGCAGCTCGCCGCCGCCCACGGGCCGGTGCAGTCGCTGGAACGGGCGGCCGCGGTCTGCGACGGCTGGGTCTTCGACCGCATCTCGGAGGCGCTGCGGATCGCCCAGATGCAGATGCACTCGCCCTGGGACGAGTTGCGCGACCTCGCCGAGCGCATCGGCATCCCGGAGCTGGGCGACGTCGGGGCGATCATGCGCTCCTCGGGCAGCGAGGGCGCGCAGGTGCACGAGACCCTGCGCAGCCGCGCGGACTCACTGCGCGACCAGATCCGCACCGACAACCTGGCCCGGGCCGAGGGGGTGACCAGCCGCCTCGACATCCCCGGGACGCTGCTCGTCTTCGTCCTGCTCGGCTTCGCCGTCTACCCGTTCATCGCCCGCCTCTGATCCGACCCCGAGAGAAGGAGCCCGTCATGTCCGTCATCACCTACCTGCACGTCGCGCTGGCGGCGCGGCTGGCCGAGCTGCGCCGCGACGGCGAACGGGGGGACAGCCCCGTACCCACCGCCGTGATCATCTTCGGCCTGGTCGCCGTCGCGATGGCGGTCACCGCCGCCGCCCTCGGCGCGGCCAACGACTGGATGGACAACATCCCGAAGCACCAGGACCCGAAGTAGCCCTGATCCGTGAGCCGCGCAGACTCCTCGGCGGGACGCCGGGCGATCACCGTCGCCCGGTGCCCTGCCCTGGCCGCCGCCCGGCCGCCCGCACCGGCCGCCGCCCGCACCGGTCCGGCCGCCGCCCGCCACCCCGGCCTGGCCGTCGCCCGCCGCCCCGGTCCAGCCGTCGCCCGCCGCCCCGGCCTGGCCGTCGCCCGGCGCCTGGCAGCCGGCGGGACCGACCGGGGGGCCAACCCGGTCGAGCTGGCGGTGGCGATGCCGGCGATCCTGCTGCTGCTCTTCGCCTCGATCCAGACCGCGGCCTGGTTCGTCGCCCGGTCCACCGCGCTGAACGCCGCGCAGAGCGCGGTCAACGCGCAACGGCTGCACCAGGCGCCGCCCGGGGCCGGCGAGGCCCGGGCCACCCGGTTCCTGCGGGCCGCCGGCGGCTGGCTCGTCGACTGGGACAAGCCCGCCCCGAGCTGCGAGAGCACCACGACCGAGGTGACCTGCACGGTGCGCGGTCGCTCCCTGTCGGTCGTCCCCGGGGTCGACTTCCCGGTGCGGCAGACCGCGCACGGGACGGTGGAACGGTGGACCGCGCCGTGAGCCGTACCGCCGAGCGGGGCTCGGTCTCGATCGAGGTGGCGGTGCTCGCCCCGGCCTTCATCGCGCTGATCGTGCTGGCCGGGGTCACGGGGCGTACCGCCGTGGCGGCCGAGGCCATCGACGCCACCGCCCACGACGCCGCCCGCGCCGCGTCGATCTCCCGGGACGCCCGCACCGCCCGCGCGGAGGCGCGGGACGCGGCCCGCCGGCAGCTCGACTGGCGGGGCCTGGACTGCGCCGGCAGCCCGGAGGTGACCTTCAGCGGCGCGGTACGCGGCAGGCCCACCACGCTCGACGCGGCGTTCCGCAGCCCCGCCGGGCAGGACGCCTCGGTCACCGTGCGGATCGCCTGCACCGTCTCCTACCGGGACCTGCACCTGTCCGTCCTGCCGGGGATGCCCGCCGGCCAGCGGGTGTCGGCGAGCTTCACCTCGCCACTGGACCGCTACCGGAGCAGAGCTCTCGGGTTCGGGATTACTGAAGCTACTTCGAGCACGAACCCGAGGGCGGGTGACGTGTGATGAGCGTGTGGGTGTGCTTCAGTTCCGGAAGCGGCGATGGAGAGAGCGCCAGCCAGGCTGGCTGGAACGGTGGATCCCTCCGTCTAGCTGTTCGTGGCGGGAACGCGGCCGATGGCGGTGAAGAACGTGAAAGCGGCCAGGAACGGGCCGTTGGTCAGGCTGGTGAGCCAGGTCCGGGCGGCGTTCTCGTCGAGGGCTCCGGACTGCCAAGCGCGCTGGGCGACGGCGGGCATCCGCAGGATGGCGTCTGCGGCTTGGTAGTCGTGGAACATGGCGACGGTGGCCTCGATGGAGGCGACTTCGAACCCGACGTCGTTGAGGAGCCGGCCGAGTTGCCGCCCGATAGCGGCGTTGCGAACCACCTTGCTGGCGACGTAGCGGGTGTAGGCGCGGCTCGTTGCGGTGTCGGTGGCGTCGATGGCGAGGGTGTCCCAGTCTGGTTCCGCCAGTGCGACCAGGCCGCCGGGACGTACGACCCGTCGCAACTCGGCCAGCGCCTGACGGGGGTCGGCGAGGTGTTGCAGCACGCGATCGGTGCGTGCACGGTCGATGCTGGCGTCGTCGAGCGGCAGGGCGTGGGCATCGCCGGCTCGGACCGTGACGTGTGCGTGCGCGGCGGTTCGTTGCTGGGCTTGCTCCAGCATCGCTGGGTCGTGATCGATGCCGATAACGGCTCCCCTGTCTCCGACCGCGGTGGCCAGCGCGGGAAGGTCGGTTCCGGGCCCGCACCCGACATCGAGCACCACGTGGCCTGGGCGCAGGTTCAGCGCCGCAAGGAGTTGCTGCTTGTATTGGCGCCCAGGATCGCTGGCGGCGGCTTGGTCGAGGTAGGCGATCTGGTCGGCGGCGCGCAGGGTGCTGCTGGGCGGGGTCATGGAAGCAGGAAACCACAGTCGCGACCCGGCGTGGGGGTGATGCTGTGGTGGTTGTGTGAAGATCAAGTCTTGAGGTTCGGCGGGTCAGCCGGTGGCGGAATCGCGGTTTGCGGTCGGACCGGTGAGTCCAGGGTGGTCGACGGTGGCGGTGTAGCGGGTACTGGCCTGCACCGAAAGGCCGAACAGGTCGACGAGGCGGCGAACATCGCCGTCGGTGGCGTGGGCTTCGTTGAGGATTCGGTCTTCACGGATCGCGGTGCCGGAAATTCCTTCGCCGGTGACGAGCCAGATCCAGCGTTGCCCAACGGCCGCGTCTGGCCGGCAGGCAGTGCGGTAGTGCAGGAAGAAGTGATCGTTGAGGGTGTTGGGCCAGCGGGTGTCGCGGTAGTCGAGCCAGCGCTTGAGGCGGATCAGTACCGGTTCGGCAAGGACGATGACTCGACCGTCGATGTGCAGGCGCCCGTCGCGCAGGTCGGTGGTCTTCATCCGGCGGATGTGGCCGGGACGCAGGCCGTGGAAGGCGATCAGGGCGACGACGGCGGCTCGGGCGACGTCGCCGGAGTTGAGGGCCTTGCGGATGGCGTTGAGGTCGACCGGCACGGGTTGACGTGCTTCGTGTTCGCCGGTCTTGACCCGGCGGGTTGGGTCGGCGAAGAGGACCTTGTGCTCCTTGAGCACCCGGAAGATCGACTTGAGTCCTTGCCCGGCGGTCGATCGGGCGTTTCCGGATGCGGGCAGGGCGTCGAGCACGTCTTCCTTGGTGATCTCTCGAAGGGTCATGCGTCCGCTGGCGGCCCAAACGCGAAGAACGGGCAGGGCCCATCGGGTGTGCAGGCGGATGGTGGTCTCCGAGCGTGGCCGCCGGCGCGGGCTGGTGGAGCGGCCGCGCCGCATGACCTCGAACCAGGTCAGCAGTTCCGTGGTCATCTGCTGGGGCAGGTTCTCGATCTGGCTGTGGAACCATGTGTCGATCGCCGGCGGTCGGTCGTCGATGAGCAGGCCGGCGTCGGTGAGGACTTCCAGGACGGTCCAGGTGCGCAGGCCGGCGGCCCGCAACTGGAGGACGTCGGTGGCGTTGATGGGCGCGCCGGGGGTGTCCTGCAGGCCGAACAGGATGCGCACGCCCCAGCGGGCCTCGTCGGTGTGCTTCTTGCCCCAGCGTCGGGCGGCGGCGTAGGCGCGGGTGTGCTGGTCGAGACTGTCCGCGAGAGCCTGGTCGGGTGGAGGCGGCATAGCGGCGCGGCCGCAGGCGGCCAGGTTGCGCTGCGCGGGGAACAGCAGCAGTTGCTGGTGCTGGACAGGGGGCCGCAGCGGCTGGTGGGGCTCGACCGCTGGCGGCTTGGGCTGAAAGCGGCTTCCGTCGGAGAACATGTTGGCCAGGAACAGCTGCTGCCCGTTGCGGTTGGCGACGACGACGTCGAGCTTGTCCCGTCCGGTGCGGACCAGGGTGGCCTGCTCGCGGCAGAGCCGGCAGACGCCTTCGGCGCCGAGAGCGACTTTCCGGCCGCAGGTGGGGCAGTGGTCCACCGTTGCATACTTGGCGCGCCAGGTGTTGCAGCCGTGGCAGCGCCAGTTGTGCAGCCTGGTCACGCCCCATGCGTAGCAGTCGCGGCAGGACTCGACCGGCGGGGTGGCGTAGGGGTGGCAGCGGGCGCAGAGCCCGGCGGCGAAGTAGCCCGCATCGGATCAACCCCCCGTCGTTTCGTTCAGACGTGCCGCCACACGTTCGTTGGCCTTGGCCCAGGCATGCTCGATGTGGTGGTCGTGCACGTGGATGTAGCCGGTGGTCGTCTGCAGCCACGAATGCCCGAGCAGTTCCTGGATCGCTTTCAGGTCAACGCCTCGGCCATACATGGACGACGCGCAGTAGTGACGCAGGATGTGCGGGGTCAGTCAACGCTGCCATTTGGGCAGCCACCTTTCCACCGCTGCGGCCAGGCCGTTGCGCAGGGCATTGGCGCCGATGCGTTCGCACCGGCCGGTGACCGGATCGCGGCGTTCGCTGGGCAGCAGCGGCGCATGTGGGTCCTCCCAGTCGTCGCCGTACTGGTGCCGCACGTCAACCAGCCACCACTGCAGCAGCTGGCCGACCTCGTTGATCCCGGGCACCATGCGGGCCTTCGGCCCGCGGCGGTGGCTGCCCTTGCCGAACCGCACATGCAACTTGCCCAGCTCGCCCAAGTCCGGCCGCCAATCGCGGATGTCCAGCATCGCAGTCTCGGTGATGCGCAACCCGGCGCGACGCCACAGAGACGCCGCCACGTAGTCCCGAGCGGCAGGAAGGTACTTCCTGGCGTGTGGCAATGCCTCGCGCCACGCGCCGAACAACGTATCCACGTCGCCATCCGACGGCGGCACCCGGGCGTTGGCGGTGTAGGGCTTGGGCGGCCGGTTGTACTCGTCGATCGGCTGCACCAGCACCTGACCGGTCAGGGCGTGGATGTCACCTTGATAGCGCGACAGCAGGAAATCGTAGAACTGCGCGATGGTCAACGCCTTGTCCGCCACCGTCGTTGCAGCCAGGCCCCGATCCTTGCGCAGGTGCACCAGGTACCGATCGGCGTCGCCGGGCTGGCACATCCACACCGGCTCACCGAGGAAGCGAACGAACTCGAACAATACGTACCGCTCCTTCCGGATCTGCCCATCGGTGATCCCCGAAGCCGCCGACGCCAGCGCGTACTGATCGACCAACTCCTGCTCGAAATCCTCCAACTCCGCCGCCGTACGGAGCCGACGAGGCGAGTCGATGGACCTCACTACCGCCAGGGTCATGTCCGCCCCACTTCAGGAATCACTCGCCGACGCCTAAAAGACCGACAACGAGTCAGCAATCCCGAAGTTCCGTCGAAACTCCTATCGACGCTCGGGAGGCCGCAGTGACCAGGGCTTCCGGCAGCTCAAGACATTCCGGCAGGGAAGAAACTCATGACAGTTCTGACACGGGGATGACCGCCGGTCGGGTCCGGCCGGCTCCCGTCACCCTCGGCGACGAGGGACGGGTGAGCGTCTTCCTCGCGGTGGCGATGGTCGGGATCCTCGCCGTCATCGGCATGGCCTTCGACGGCGCCGGCCAACTGCGCACGTTGCAGCGGGCCGACAACCTCGCGGCCGAGGCCGCCCGGGCCGGCGGTCAGGCCATCGACCGGGCCACCGCCATCGAGGGCGGGCCCACCCGGATCAACCGGCCACAGGCCCGCCGGGCCGTCGCCGACTACCTCGCCGCCGCCGGCGCCGCCGGCCACACCGTCAGCTTCCCGGTCGTCGACGGGGAGACCCGGGTCCGCGTACGCGTCACCGTCACCCACCACAGATCCATGCTCGGCCTGTTCGGCTTCGACGAGACCGTCACCGTCTCCGGCGAGGCGACCGCGCGGCCGCTCACCGGAGCACCGTAGGAAGGAAGGCAGCCATGGCCGCTTCGGGTCGTTCCGCCGTACGGCGGACCGGACGGATCCTGACCGGGTTCGGCGCGCTCGTCGTGCTCTGCGCGGTGCTGGTCGGCGCGCCGGTGGCGCTACTCGCCCTCGCCGGCAACCCGCTGCCCGACCAACTGCCCACCGTCGGGGAGATCGGCGCGACGCTGACCAGCCGCGACGACGGGCGTCTCTTCCTGCGCACGCTGGCGCTGGCCGGGTGGTTCGGGTGGGCGACGTTCGCCTTCTCCGTGCTGGTGGAACTCTGCGCGCAGGCGCTGCGCCGGCCGGCACCCCGGCTGCCGGGCATGAGCCGCCAGCAGCGGGCCGCCGCCGCCCTGGTCGGTTCGGTCGCGTTGATCATCGCGGCCAGCCCGGCGGCGAGCGCGGCGACGGCCGTCGCCGGCCCGTACGCCCTGCCGGCAGCGCCGATCGTAAACGCGCCGATGGCTGTCCCGCCACAGGCCACCTGGCCGGCCTCCGCCGCTCCGGCCGTCCAGGCTGACCCGGCTCTGCCGCCCGCCCGCGCAGCCCACGTTGATCTGGCGACTCCGGCCACACAGGCTGCTCCGGCCGTGCAGGCTGCTCCGGTGGCCTCGGCGGCCTCGGCGGCCTCGGCGGCGCAGCCTGCTCCGGCTGCCTCGGCCGATGGGGCGGCGGTCTACCGGGTGGCCCGTGCCGACCACCTGGGCAGGGTCGCCGAGCGCTACCTCGGCGACTTCGACGACTACCGTGAGCTGGCCGCGCTGAACCGTATCGACGACCCGGACCGGATCCGCCCGGGCCAGTTGCTGAAGCTCCCACAGGAGGCCGAGGACCGGGGTGCCCGCCGGCACGCCACCGGCCGCCTCGTCGCCCGTCCCGCCGCACCCCTGCCGGCCCGGCCGGCCCCGCAGCCCACCCCGGAGCAGGTCACCCCGGAGCGGGCGACGCCCTCGCCCCCGGCGCAGGTCCCGGCGCCGCCGCCGGCCGACGCGTCTGGCGACGAGACCCCGACGCTGACGGTCGGAGCGGCCCGGGCCGGCGAGCCCGACCGCGTGAACCGACCGCTCGCGGTCTCCGCCGTCCTCGCGGTGGCGAGCATCGTCGGCGCGCAGATCGGCGCGGTCCTTGGCCTGCGCGGCCGCCCCGCCCGCGTACCGGCAGGCACGGCCCGCACCGCCACCACACGCCGTCGAGGCACCGGGGGTGCCGGGCGGGACGGAGGCAGCCGCAGCGAAAGCGGACGCGCGACCGGACGCAAGGGAACCGGACGTGACGCGGCTCCCCGGGGCGCCAGCGCAGCCACCCACACCGGAACGACCGCGACCCCCCGCGACAGCACCACCCCGGGCGTCCACGGCGACGCGGCCACCAGCCCCAGCCCGGTGGCCGGCGCCCCGGCCCGGGCCCACAAGGGCGCCACCCGCGAACCCCTGATCGGCCGCCACCGCCGCCCCTGACCCACCCCAACCCCCCGGGACACCCTCGTTGATCATGAGGTTGTTGCCGCGACACGCCGGGCGGTGTCAAGTGGTGAGTGCAATCGTCAGGGCGCGATGAGTTGAGCGAGACGCTGGGTTGGGGTTGCCCAGCCCAGCGTCTGGCGG